>NZ_JAMXSK010000017.1:0-118901 GCF_024124645.1 Pseudoalteromonas sp. Ps84H-4
ATCCGTGTTTTTCTGTTATGTCTTTATCAATTTTGAAGTAATGCTCTATCGATTGATATAAGTGAGTACCAAGCGGGATGGATGTATCCATAAAGGTCATGGCTGTGGCGTATGCCAGTGAATCCCACTGACGGTTAAAACCACCAACGTAAAATGTTGGCTTAGTGAAGCGGTAATGTTTAGGGTATTTTAACGGCACCATAAGTGATACAAATACACGTGAGCCACCGCGGGCTGAACCGACATTACGCTGATTTGCGCCATAGCAAACAATGTCTTCGTAAGGTAAGTAAAACGGTTTTCTAAACAAGGTATGCGGAGTTTTTACAAGGCCGGTATGGCGATTAAAGTAAAACTTATCTCGGTGCGATAATATAGCGCGGTGTTTATGCATGTAAAAACCGACAATAAACATAGGTGCGTATATAGCAAATGGCACCCATCGGTAGTCTCCCCACACAAAACCAATAACAACTAAATCAGCGAATAAAAACATAACCGCAGCGACCATTAGCAAGAAGCTTAGAGCAGTAAATAAGTTAGACCACCCTCCAAACCATGAAATAGCAAGTTGTTGCCCATCATTGCGAACCCAATGCCCCTCAAGTGTCGAGCCACAATCTGGGGATTCAAGCTCTGCTGCATATTGATCAGTAAAACGCTTACTTTTAAAGGTACGAGTTTTAAAGCTGCAACCATTGAGTGCTTCTGCTTTTTTTAATCGCGTTTCATAACTGTCTTGATGTAAGTAGTCTCTTGGCAGTTGCGCTTTATAGGTTTCTCTATCATCAAAATATTTGCTTTTGTTTTCATTTCTTCTTTCAATTTCAGCCATTTCCTCAGGGTTATTTTTTCTAAACTCTTCTATTCGCACCTCAGCTTCTTCATCTAATGCCAGCTGTTTAATGGTTTTATCTTTTGCTCTTGTTGGGTCTCTGCCAGGGTTCTCAGCGCACCACTGGTTAATTGCGTTAATACGATTTTCTCTTTTAATTTTTTCTCTTTCTTCATGAGTTAAACCGTCGTTTTGTTCAGCAATATAGCGTTTAAGATCCTCATCACTAACAAGATTATCAATTAAATCATCCAGCTTGCTTGATTTTACTGAGCTTTTATCATCACTACTCATTGTTACTCCTTTATTTGCTGCACTTATTCTGTCTTGTTTTACAACTCAACTTATTAAAGCTTAGATTTTTATAATTTAGCTTTTATAAATGAATAATGGCTTTGCTAGTTTCTTTGCCTATGCGGTGGCTGAACTTACGATCATCACCCCAAGAGAAGAACCCTGGCTTTTCACCTTCTTTGTAATATTCGATTGGTAAACCATAAAGACTATTAAAGCCCTGAATTGTAGGTTGACCTTTACCTTCTGGGTACACTGTCGCCTCTAATTTAAGTTCGATTTGATCGCCAGGTTTTAAACCCAGTTCTGCTAACAAAATGTGATTATTTATTTCGACCTGCCAACCCGTTCGAGCAGGCTGCAACGCCCACATACTTTTAAGGAAAATAACCGAATCTAATGGAATTTCAGTAAAATGTTTATACTTGCTGTATCTTGCTAGTCTAGTGTCATAATCAGTTAGTAATGATGCAGCATAATAATTCAACATTCCCTTGTCAGGAGGAAGCATTCGCCAGCTAAGCTTTGTATCAACACCTTCTTTAACTGCAGCTATAGGAGCCGTTAAGCCCATTGAGACTGTTTTAGCGTGTTCATTTGCAATGACTTTTGTATAAGGCTTGTAAAGTACGTTGTATATATCAAGAAGCGCTAAATCAGGGCGATTTCGCCATTGCTCTGCTCGCACACTTGTTGAACCATCATTAATAAAAGCCGCCTTACCCCACGGGCATGCATGCAACCAAGCTTCGACCTCTGATTCACTAAAATAATAAATCAGCCCTGCTGCAATGAGGATGATCACTAAGCCAGCGATACCAAAAACAGCAATTAATGCAGATGCCCCTTTAGTGACAATAGCAATGCCCGACGCTGCGGTCATGCTTAAAAACCCTAAAGCCATTACTGAGTTAGCTGTAGCTAGCCCCACATTGCCCTTGTTATATTCGTTAACGGCATCTCTTACAGCCACATAAGTACTAATCGCGCCTGCAAGCAATGTCGCTGCATTAGCAGCGTAAAACAGTATTACTTTCGCGGTAATTACACTGACTCTTCCTCTGAGTATTTTTTTAGTAAACTCACTAGCAGGTACTTTATTATCAGCATAAAGAATTAACTGACCTGAGCTTGGCATACCATAACGCCGCTCAACAAGGTCTTTACCTATATTCACCATTACATCAAGTAAATCAAATGCCGCTGATGTTTTATCCATGGCACTCACGCCATCCCCCATTATTACATTATAAAAGTTAATGGCCTCTAACCCAGAAACAAACGGCAATACACCAATACTAGCTGAGCCTACCTTACCCCTTTGTTGTTTACCAAATGCTGTTTGTGCGTATTTTTTGAGAGACTTATTGTGATCTTTATAACCGGCTAAATCCCAATCAGCTTTAAGCTTTTCTTTTTCAATAGCATTTAAGCTATCTGCCAGTTTCTTCTTAACCTTTTGTAATGCAGCTAGCTTACTTTTATCTAACACCACCATTTTTTTTATTACTTTTTCTCTGGCGCTGTCTGCTTGGTAATATTGCTTCGTGACCATTGCCTCAAGTTCATTTAAAGAACCATCTAAACTTGTAATAAGGTCTAAACGAGCGGGTATGGTTACTTTATCGTTAACTTTAAGTTTAACGACTGGTCGCGTTCCACCATTACCAGGGTAACTGCCCTGGCTTAATGCTTCATCTATGCCTTCGGTTATTTTATTAAACTCTAAAATGCGTTGTTCAGCTCGCTTTGCACGGCTGTCAAAATTAAGCGGCACGACTGAATCGGGCAAGTTGCCTTGATAATAGTCGTTAACATCAATATCTATCTCAACAAGCAAGTCGTCAGAGATCATATGCGCTAAATGCATTATTTTTTGATACGGGTTGTACGACATCGCAACTGACTTAATACGTGCCTCACTATTAAGCATGTCTAGTCCAACACTTTTCAGGGTTGATAAATGCGCACGGGTTACACTACTTTTTGTTTTGGCTTGTTTAAGTAATGTTTTGTAATGTTCTAACTCTTTATTTTTTTGTTTCAGTTGCCTGTTTAATTGCTCTGTGATGTCATCGCCATCAATCCCTTGATTACGCGCTTCTTGAATTAGCTCATTGCGTGATTTTTCGGAGCTTTCAATTTCGCTTTGTTTATTTTTTATTTGTTCTTTTAAGTTTGCTATTTGCTGCTGAATTTTATTGCTTTCTCGCTGTAAGCTTGATTGTTTTTGCATGCGAGCAGTAAACACATCTTTAATTGTTCCGCTACCTTGAGACATTGAATATGTAGCAGAGGGGACTTCCATAATAATATTAAAAAAGCCCCATACAGCTTGACTGCTTCGCCTAAATACTTGCGTTAAATCACCTTCAATATAGCCATCTAGCCCATCATCGTTGCTCTCAAGGGCATAAAACTCATCCATATCAAAATCGATATTTTTAGGGTCGTCAGGGTCTCTAAAATTTAAGTAATCGGTTAAGCCTGGGTTACTGCATTTTTCGTCAGGAAAAAGTAACTTGTGTAATTTCAATAAGTTTTCACGATTACTAGTGTCTTCAGGGTGGGTACCTAACACTTTTAAAATGATATGCTGGCCTAAGTCATTACTGTCTATTTGTTTAAGCTTTTGTGCGTCTTTTTCATACACTACGCTTGAACGAAGCAAGTCTGCCGTTAAATCTTTAAGTGGGGCTAATACATCGCACATTAGTTGATACATATCGAGCCTTCGATTGCCCGTGTGATATGCATAATCCCTTGTACATTGGTAAAAACTAGAGGCGCTATCTTCGTCCTCTAAAATATCTTTTACATTGGCTCTTAATTCATTGATGTATTCGCCTAACTCGAACACTTTTGCTGTTGCTAAAAATTTTCTGAACGCTGTTTTATCAAATTTGTTATCTACCCATTTTTTATAATCAGCAGCAATATCTTGCTCTTGTTCAGAAACACTGTCTTCACCATAGGTTGCTAACTTGTCTGAAACAGATTGTGGAAAAGCAAAAAAGGTTTGTTGAACAAACGATGCTAATTCAAGCTGCCCCCTTTGTTCTTTTGTGAGTTCAGCTACACTCGACACCATTTGTCCATTTGCGACTTGCTCTATCGGCAGTGAACTAATAACAGAACGGGTTAATGTAATATCCGCTGCAGCTTGGCGTACTTTGCCTATCTGGTCAGGAATAACTGGACAATACACACCCGCTTGATTAACAACATCAAGCACAACATGCTTAGGTAGTTTGGCGCTATTATAGCCTTGTTCAAAATCGCCAAGTTTATCTAACGTGAAAAGCCTATCACCTCGTAATATTTGCGCATCGCTATTATTATCGCCGGGTTTAACTGGCTCGCCATAATTTAACCTTGGATCTTCAGGGTTGAGGCCGCCAAAAAGCTCTATTTGCTTCCAAGACCATTGCACTTCTGAATAAGCTATTTGAACCTCACAGGTTTGCCCATTTAGTTTATAAGGCACAATCACTGTTTTGAGTTCTTCGCCCGTTGCATCTCTGTAACCTTTATTTTGCTTCCACGTCATGATGCCTTTTTGCCACGCAAGATTAACATCATTAAAACGTGTCACGTTTTGCTCAGTTGTAACCTTGAGTTCACGCCATAAATGACCATCAACAAAAATGTATAAGTAACCATCTCTAAGATTCGTTTTATGATTATCTATTTCATCAGCAGGATGTGCATATCTAATTGGGAATATATGAACCAGTTCAATATCAGCTGTATTGTCGTTTTCTTCTTTTGCATCCACTTTATACAAAGGAATTTTGTAATAACCTTTTTGACTTCTATCAACTGATTCATCTTTAACCATCAGAGATACATTTTTTGTACCTTCTGATTGGCGTTCAAAAACAAGTTCTCTGTGGGCATTTTTTATATTGATTTTGTCTGCGACACTTAAATCACTCATTGGATATTTACCCCATCTTCGTCTAGCTTTTCTGCTCCAGATAATTTAACTGTGATCTTCTTCCCTGCATTTTCAGCTTGCAAACTATCCCTAACTTGCACTCTAAGCCCTCTTGGTGCGGGGCCGCCAGGCTGCATAAGTGGCATGGGTGGGGTATTTTTATTATTTGATATCATCGGGTCGCCTTGGCGAGCCGCGGGTTTACCTTCAATCATTACGTTAAATGACCCCATGATAAATTCGGCTTTACCATCATTCGTTCCGCTGATAATCCCTCTTTTATCACCGGGTTTATCACCTTTACTTTTTGAAAATTTACTTTTAATTGTGGCAGCGCCTTTGCCATTGATTTTAACTGAGCCTGCAACCCCAGTTATATCAGAAGATTTTGCGTTATTTACATAGGGAATGGGTACAACAGTCGGAACAATTGTGGTTAAGCACACATCGATTGTTGTTAGCTTACCCCCGCTATCTTTATGCACGGCGGTACGGCCATTAATAAGTACATTTTGCCCTGAGACTGTAGCAGTTTGCGGTGCCTCTGATTCAGTGTCTTTAACCAGTTGCTGCTCTGTACCTGGTTGCCAACCTAAATGATTCGACACTAAATCTAAAAAGGCACGGGGGTTATCGACTGGTTTGTTAACGTCCATATTGGTCTGCGGTTCGTTCCACGGCAGAATTGGCTGGTTTTTCTCGTTATCCCATTGCGGTGGCGGAATAATGTAATCTGGAATAAACCGATTAACCATTTCACCAAGTGTATGCTCTCGGTACTTGGGTCTGGCTATTTCATCTAAAAAAGCAGATTCGCCTTCAGAACGGTTTGCAAAAATAGCAATACCATTGGCTTTGCCGAGCGCACCATTGCTTCGCGCACTGTTGGTTAGACCAAGTAATGTCGGGTTATTATGGCGCCATGTAACACTACCGCCGCTTCGTACGTCAGCAGTGAGTGCGTCTATGTCGTATTGTACGCTGCCTGATTCTTTGCCAGCTATGGCATTTATATATGACATTCGCTTTCACTCCTTGAAATCTTAAATAGCTGTTCGTTTGGCTGATTGAACACCACAAATACGTGTTCAGTATCAGTCATCAGCGGGTTATGCAAATAGCTTCCAGCTAATGCAAATGCCGCAGCTTGGTTTGCCACGCCTTGATAACCTACTACGGTATTTAGTTCGGCAAACTCTATTAGTTCATCATCATTTTTATAGTGTTTTTGGGTATAGCTAAACCACAGTTTTTGCCATTCATATGACTGCATGCCTGCAAAAATAAAGGTATCACTAACCTGTATGTTTGCTTTTTTAAGCTTAGAAGGCATTGGTTCATCGAAGGTGGTGGCTTTAAAACAACCTTGTCTGTGTACCAATAACGCATAGCCACCTTCGCCATTAATCACGCCGCTAGGGCCATTTACCACTTGTACTGTGTGATGCTTAGCTTGCTCCGACACGTATTCAAAATTATTACAAGAATCAACAGCCACTACGAGGGTATCGAGTTCGGTTGCTTCGAGCTGCCAATCGCTTACCTGCTCAAAAGCAGGTGTTTGCTCAGGCATTGCATCAGTCAGTATTTCACTTAATGTGTCATCATCAATCAGCGGCTCGCCATTACTGTCGTGCGGTAATATAAACTGAACTTTGTTGACCCTAAATGAACAACAAAGTTTTTTTAACTCAATGCTTTCAATAATATGAGATAAAATTAGCAAGCAACGAGTTTGCCTATCAAGCCCTGTAAGCTCAGTCAGTTCTACAAATACATATGGGGCATCTAAACTAATATCACAGCGGATCAGCGCTTTGCTTGGCTTTGAATACAACATTTGGTTTGCCACCGATGTATAAAAACTTTCGGTATAACACCCCGCGGCATTAACATGATAAAGAGTATCAAACTGCATCGTTACCTCCCTGCTCAGCTACAATTATATTGCTGCTACTTGCCACATTGTCACTGTTGATATGTCCGCGCCATAACAGCGAAAAGCACTGTGCGTCCGAATCAATCACTAAGGTATCGCAGTGCATGTCGATATCATGCCTTGTTAACGTATTAACCACTTGTACTATTGGCTTAAGCACAGGAAGCTCTACTGTTTGTTGTTGGCCATATTCTTGTAATGGATATAATCCGGTTAACGAAAACGCCCAGCCTTTTGTAAACAATTGCTTTGTTTGTTGATCTGCCGGGGCTGTATTATAAAAGTTGCTAGCCAATGACGTTTTGAACGGGTACTTACCTGCCATGAGCGCTTGTTCGTCAATCTCTGGCATTAATTCTATACGCGGTGACCAATGACTCGGAATTGCCGAAAAGCCAGCAACGCTTACTTGATGACTTGGTTTTCTTAATACTTCATTGGCATACTCTATTGCAGGTAAAAGCTGCCCTACTGCGTGCTTATTTTTTAGTTTAAAGCCAACGCCTATTGGGTTTTCAAGGCTATAGACGTTTTGATCATGATGTGCTTTGCCCCCAAACGCGCGGCTATAACAGATAGCTGTTGGCGTAATAGGGCTTGGATCTGTTGCGACAGGGCCAAGCAGTGAACGGCGCCATTCACGTTCGCCAGTAATGCGTAATCGCTTTTTAATTATAGGCGTGTCGTTTTCAACTAAACCTAGCTCAACCTCAATAACACGAGCAGTTTTGCCCTTTGGCGGATACGCAGTAAAGTTGCCATACACTTCGAAACCTTGCTTAAATGCCACTTGTTCATTCACTGCCACCAGCGGCTCGCTAGTCGGATCACCGCTATATTCGTCGGCCATGACGATTTCAATACACGGTTCCATTAAGCTGGTATTGCCTTTTTCATCAAACTCAAAGCTTTGTTTTACCAAAACGACATGAGACGCAGTGCCATCTGCTTGCCAACCTTCGAACACGCTTGCTTGCCAAGGAGTAAAGTTATGCAGCATGTTGTGCTCCTGCTGTTAACTTTTGCCACTGAATTGCTGTTTGCTGAGTATGATAAAGGCCACAGGCCAGTGTTAATTCAAACTGAGGGGCAAATACTCGCTGTACAATCTCGCCTGCAAATTCTGCTAAGCCTTGCTCTGGCTGCGCTTTTGTAAAACTCACGCCTTTTAGAACACACTCTCCTTTGCTTAAAGCCAGTGCCTGTCTGACATGCTCTGCATCATGCAAGTTTATACCGGCTTGCACATGATGCTGATTTTGCGAGCTTACAAGCGTTAATGCTTCAGCCTTTGCAAGTGGTCTATCTGTTAACGTTAGCCAAGCTTGATAAGCAGCTTGCTGCGTATGCGCAACCCCCATAAGCTCTATCACCAATACCAGTGCTGGTTTATACACAAAGTGGCTTAATACGGTTTGGCAAAATTCAGGGTGTGCTTTACAAAATAAATCGCAAGGCTCATGCCAGCGACTATCGTTAACCAGCCCCGCTAACTGTAATAACTGCGCTTTATGTGCTGGCTCACTGGTACTCGAGAACACTTTAAACAACTTATCACTAAGGCTGTTATCGCCTTGGCAATAGCAATTGACTAAAGCGGCATATACCAATGTAAAATCAGTATGAGCGAGTGCTTGTTGTAACTCAGCATCATTTAAAGGCTGCGAAAACAAAATAGTTTTAAGCTGCTGCGGTAATGACTCTTTGCCCTCTAGCACTGTGGCTCTGAGTGCTTTTTGTTCTGGGATAGTCCAATACCTAAGTTGCTGCGATAACAAAGTATAAACAGGCAGAGCTTGCTGCTTTTTAAGCGCTAAAAAATAGTCACTGTTATCTTGCTCAGGTGCAGCCATTAAACGTGTTGCACAAAGCGCAAAAATTGCGTGCTGGTCGCTCGCTAACGCGATCTCACAAAAATCATCACAGCTAAGTTCAGCAAGGTCGTTAAAGCTATTCCCATTGAAGTAGTCGCACGGTGACTGCTGCTTTAGCGATGCCAGCACATATAGATGATTAAGCACTTGATGCTCTAACACTTTTTGCCTTGCAAGACTATACGCCCCAGACGCAAGTAGCTTTTCACGGTGCGCCATTAAGGTGGTAACGCGCTGTTGATGCTGTTTTAACTTAGAAACCGCTGCAAACATATTAATTAAGCCTAATCGGCCAACCTGCCAAGGTAAGGTCTTGTTGGCTATTTGCAGTGATATCTTCGCCTTCAAGCACAATGGTGCCATCAGCAAACACTTCGATGCTGCCCTTTGCGGTTTGCAAACTAACGCTTTGCTCTGCGGCAATAATAATATGCCCTGCTTCGTTGCTAATGTGAGCCGCCGGAGATTGTTCAGGTGCGGCTAAAAGTGCCGTTACAATTACACCTTGCTCACTGTGTAGCACCACGACTTGGCTACCTACTTTGCAACACGATACATGGGCAGCTTGCAAAGCAACATCATAACGAATGTGATTTATAATCACGCTCAAGGCTTTGCCCTGAGGCGATACTTCACTGACCTCTGCAAGACTATGTTGTTGATCAAATAACTGAGTTACTGTGGCTGTCATTTTCAGTCCTTGAAATTAGTTATTACTTATTGCATTGCCTTTAATAGCAATGTTTCTAGCCGATAGAGTGATATTGGTGGCATCGATAGTTAAATTACCCGCAGCATCAATCTCTAAACTTGCACCGCCTTGGCTAAGCTGGATAGAGCCTCGACCTTCGCCTTTGATGGTGATATTTGCCCCGCTAGAGAGGTTCAAATCACCATTTGGCGCTTGAAACTCAAGGTTGCCATCGACCGAGTAGACACTAAAATATTGCTCACTTTGCAAGTTAAGTTCTTGCGCTGCTTTAAGTTCGCTACTGCCATCAGTCGCTTCGATACGGGTATCGGCATCAGACTTTAATGTTAAGTCAGCCGCAGCCGTTACCTTGATATCACCCTCGCGTGTTTGAACTTGTAGGGTGTTTTCAACACGATTAGTAAAATCGTTGGCAGCGGTAAAAATGGCGTCATTCTCAGCAACAAACTGTAGGTTCTCTTTAGCTGAAATTTTGACGTCACCTTCCACTGATTTGAGTGTTGCTTGATGGGCATTCTCGGTGGCATCTAACAACAATTGGTTTTTATTTTCTTTATTTGCAAGGCTAATTTTTTCTTCACCGCTTTTGTCATCCATGATCAAGCTATGCCCAGCACGGGTAACAAGCTTATTCTCTGTCGGATTTTGGCTGGTAACCGGGTTTGGGCAGCTCTGATTATAAAGCGCTCCTAAAATAATCGGCCTATCTAGGTCGCCATTTTCGCCAGTTACTAACACTTCGGTGCCCGTCGTTAACGGAAAATGCATACCATGGCCACTGCCACCATATTGCTGTAGTAAGCGCGTTGGGCGGCTTTCTTGGCCTTCACCGTCTTGGTTAAACGGTAAGCGCACTAAGTAATTGCCGTCGTCATCAACCTCTTGCTCAATGGTGGCATTAAATGTTGCAAATACACGACGTGCAGGAGACAGCTCAGCTCTAAACTCAACGGATGCAGGCAATAAATAGGCTTGGTTTTTATAGGTTAACCCTTTAACTTGCGAGCCATATTCTACTGCCGCAGATTGGCTGCCTTTGTGATCAACACGCGTTATTAAATACAGCCCTTTATGATCAGGGTGGTCATACACTGTCAACAACATACCGGGTCTTAAGGCACGGCAATCCGTATCAATAATTAATTGTTCACGCTGACAATCAAACGCTTGTTGACGTACTTTCGCCAGCGAATTACCTATATTGGCGTTAGGAAAGTTATCTGCATAATGACTATCATCACCAAACCCTGGGTAACTGGTATTATTTGCGGTCGACACATTTAAGTTACCTTGGGCTTTGTAGTTGTAATCATTAAGCGACACACTTTGTGGATGCAGCTGTGCTTTACGGCTTATTGCAAAAATGGTTTCGCTATTTCGAACTTGCCCTGATGGCGGCACATAACTCAGGCTTATATCATCGCATTGCCCGGAAAAGTCTTTACTGCTATTACAGACTTTGAAGGTGCAATCACCTTCTGTTTGCTCTACAAAGCCATATACAAAGCCATACTTACGCATCAAACGCGTGACAAACTCATAGTCTGTTTCGTTGTATTGAACCGTCATTTCAAGGGTTGGGCCCGACGCTTGAATACTAAACTTTTGCATTGGAAAACCAGCTTTAGTAAACACGCTTTTTACTATGGCAGCTGGATCCATCATGGTGAAAACACGGTTAGAATGTTGATGCTTTAACAAGGTTAAATAAGAGCTCATGATCAGCGTATAGTGATAACCCTGATGACTTTGCCCGTGGGCAGTAAAAGCACTGATGAGACCAGAAATAGTGCGGTCGGTCATTGACCACACTAATTTAAGCTTGGCGTCTTTACCTAACAGCATTTCAGCACTGAGGTGTTCTTGACTTAAAATTTGAATGTAAAACGAAAAGTCTTCACACAGGCTGTCATTAGTTGATTCAAAATCTGTCACCGATATCATGCCATCAGGCAATCCTTGCACGTTGACACTAAAATGACTGGTATTGGCTCTTAGTTCATTTAGGCTATCCATGAATCCCATTGTTCAAATCCTTTATGCTTGGTCCGCAAAGGTTGCGGTAATTTCATCATTCTCATCAACAGCTAAGGTGAGAATATCTGGCATATCATCCTCTGCCATAAACTCTAAAATTGATATAGCAATGCCAGGCAATATTTGCTGCTCAATCACAGCGTTAACCATGCGCGCGCCACTGTCTGATAACTGGCATTGTTCGGTCAGTTTATTAAGTACTGTTTCATCTACACGCAGCTGCATTTTGTGATTATTCGCTAAACGTTTGGCAATACCGTCTAGTTTTAAGCTGACAATTGATTGCAGTGCCTCTTTATCTAGCGCTAAATAAGGAATAACTTGCATTCGCGCTAACAGTGCTGGGGCAAAAAATTGCAGTAGCTGCGGCTTAATTAGCTCTGTTAGTGCTGTAATTGAAGGAACTTGCCATGGACTGCCGTCTTCATTTAAAGGGGCTTGTTCACTATTCAATGCTGCATTGATTTGGTCTTGATTTTCAATGTCGGCATGTTCATCGTCAGTCGGCTCAGTTAAATCAATAACATTGGGTGGTGTGCAGGCGTCAATAAGTTCAGCGGACCCTAAATTTGAGGTCATGATGATCACGGTATTTTTAAAATCGATTTCGCGACCTTCGCCATCGCGCATACTGCCGCGCTCAAAAACTTGATAGAACATGTTTAGTACATCTTTATGCGCTTTTTCTACTTCATCGAGTAAAATCACCGAGTACGGACGCTGCCTTACAGCTTCTGTTAATACCCCGCCTTCGCCATAGCCAACGTATCCCGGTGGCGAACCCTTAAGCTGCGATACTGTATGCGCTTCTTGATACTCGCTCATGTTAATAGTGGTTAAAAACTTCTCACCACCAAATAATTGCTTGGCTAAACATCGTGCAGTTTCGGTTTTACCCACCCCTGAAGGACCAGCTAATAAAAACACACCAAGCGGTCCATATTCATTGCTTATGCCTGCCTTACTTACGCGCAACGTTTGGGCTATTTTTGCAATGCCAGACTGCTGACCAATCACTTCTTGGCTAATGACCTTTTCAAGAGTGATCAAATTGGTTATTTGATCTTTCACCATCGCGCCAACGGGCACGCCTGTCCACTGCGAAATAATTTGCGCAACGGCATCGGCATCCACTTCGCTGTAAAGACCATTATCTTGTGTGTTTTGCTCTTTTAGCGTTTGTCGTAAGCTAAGTAACACGCTGCTGTCTAATTCATTTTGCGAATTAGCTTGCTTAAATTCATTGATTTGACCTAATGTCGAAATTTGTGACTCACGCGCACTCGTCAATGTTGCTAAGTTACTCTGCGCTGCATTTAGTTCTTGTTGTAAGTGCAGCAATTTGTCCATATCAACCGCCAAACCTTGCTCGCTTTCTGCTGCAATGCTTTGGATACGTGTTTCTAGATAATTAATGTGCTCTCGCTCAGCTTCAATGGCAGCTGGGTCGGTAGCAAACGACATTCGGACTCTTGCCGCAGCCGTATCTAGCACATCAATGGCTTTATCTGGTAGTTGACGACCCGTGATATAACGTGACGACAAGACCACTGCAGCTTCTATAGCATCATCAGTAATTTGAATATTGTGATGTTGTTGATACTTATCTTTCAAACCCGCTAACATCAACTGAGCAGCTTGCTCCGTTGGCTCATCAACTTTAATAAGCTGAAAACGGCGCTCAAGTGCAGCATCTCGCTCAAAGTATTTTTTGTATTCGCTCCAAGTGGTTGCAGCAACTGTGCGTAACTCACCTCGGGCAAGCGCAGGCTTTAGCAAGTTAGCCGCATCACTCATACCAGCATCACCACCAGCACCAATCAATGTGTGGGCTTCATCAATAAACATGATGATAGGGGTGGTTGAGTTTTTCACTTCATCGATCACTGTTTTTAAACGGCGTTCAAATTCACCTTTAACCCCTGCACCAGCTTGCAATAGGCCCATATCTAACACCAGTAATCGTACACCTTTGAGATCATCCGGTACCTGACCATCAACAATACGCTGAGCAAATCCTTCAACTACTGCAGTTTTACCTACCCCTGGTTCACCCACTAAAATTGGGTTGTTTTTACGACGACGACAAAGTACATCAACCATCATACGAATTTCGTCGTTGCGACCAAGCACAGGGTCAATTTTGCCTTGTTTCGCTTTCTCGGTAAGGTCTTCACAATACTCATCAAGGGCACCACCTTGACCACTTTGCTGATCAGCAGCAGTATGTTGAGCACTTTGCTTTGCCTGTGGATTTAATCGCTCACTAGAGTTTTGGCAAAGCTTATCGAGGTTTTCAGCCATGAAACGGGCGTCAATTTTTTCAAGTAACGCTGGCAATTGCAGTACTGGGCTGTACGGCAATAACTCAGTTAAGGCATCGATCAACGCAGCACCAGTGATCCAGTCACTTTTGTGCTGCACATTTGCACTTAACCAAGCACGCTCAAGCCATTCATAAAGTCGACGAGAAAAAACCGGCTTACTCTGGTTACCCGCTGGTTGGCGGTTTAAAAAGTCGAGCAGCTCATGCCACACTGCGTCTTGATTAATATTAAAAAAGTGAAAAATATGCTCTAAATCGCCGTTACTGCCTTCTTCCATCAACTTAATTAATAAATGTTCAGGTAACACTTCATAGTGACTACGACTACTCGCAAACCCTGCTGCTGACTCAAGTGCTGTTGCAGTATGGCCATTTAGTTTGTCGATAAGCTGCTTTATGCCTTTTGCATCCATGTTGTTTTCCTTAAATCCTGATTACTTTTAATGTTGATATTGTTGACGTGTGTAACTATGCACGCTGATATTTGCTTCAGCGCGCCCTAAATAGGCATTATGGCCGAGTAATAAATCGCTTTGTCCTATGACTTGCTCTGATACCGCTTTATTAGCCACCTTAATTTGACACACCCATTGCACATTACTGGGTAAGTGAGTGCTTAACATGGTTGCCATTTTCTTACCTTGTGAATGCTGGGGGTTAAGCGCTATCGCGGTGTCAGGATCTACAGGACCAATCACTATGGTTAGTACACTACCACTCACTAATACGCGCTCACCAAGAACCGCTGACTCACCTAACACCATTTGTTGATCTTGACCAAATGAACTTGGCGAGTCTATTTGCTGCCAATTTGCACGAGTGTCATCCACACTTAATTGCTCAACCTCTAATGAGTGACGAAGTAATTGCGCTAAACCCGCTGCACTGGTTTGTTTTAAGCTTGCGATCCCACACTGAACTTTTTGCTCGGTTTTGGTTGATAAAATAGCTTCAATTAAATGATCGAATTGCGCTGCACCTCGGCCTTCAACATTGATGTGCGACTTTTTCCATGCTTGGAATAATTGGCAATAAAGTACATGGTTAAACATGTCTAAAAACTGTCTTACTCGACCACCACTTTCTTGATCACTGGCCGCCTGTTCGAGTAAATAATGTGGCATAGGTGCATCTACACCATACAAACCTAAAAATGATGTCGACAAACTTAATCGGCCACGGCCAAGGTTATCTAATTCACAGCTGCGAACATCCGTGGCAGGAAAGCCAAGTTCTTTATAAGGCTTAAAGAGCACTCGCTCGCTAATCCCTTTTTCAAGCTCTGAAGGTGTTGCCCAATGTTTTTCAATTAGGCTCATCGCCTTAAATAAATTAAACTGCCAAGGGGCTGCAATCAGCTTTTCTATTGGTTCAGGTAACTTTGCCCAAACAGGATGATTTATTGATTCGTGCATATTCATAACTGATAACTCTTGCCCGGTTCAATTTCCCAACAATGGGTTTTATAGCTTGGAATCGCATTAACTCGGGTTTGCACGCTTTCATTAATTGGCGCGTACATTAAAAAGAACTGATGCAGCATATTGCAAAAGTGGTATAAGTCGGCATCACAAACAAATTTGCTTTCATCAATATCAATCAATACATCAACACCTTTAATAAAAATGCCGCGCTTAATTTGACTAATCGGTGTTGCTGTAATTTTTTGAATACTATCAATACGTAATCGGTTTTCAGCTTTTTGTGACCAATCAAACAATACAAGTAAGCGTTTTAATTCGGTGACTTGTGTAATCTGTGAAAACTTCACATTTAATAGGCTTATCAACTGCCAGTGCTTTGGCTGTTCGGGGCAAGGTAAATAGTTAGTCGGGCGAATTACGTTTTCTACATTGGCAATGCTTGGCATATCAGGGCCACCAATGTTTAAATCGCCTTCTTGGAGTAACTGTCTTGGCCAACCAGCATTAAAAACGGTTAAATCAACCGATAAAGTTTCTTTTTCTTCTTCGAGATTAAATGGCAGCTGTAAGTAATGACACGGCGCAGCTCCACCCACATCTTTGGTTAAAACGGTAAACAGTTTCTTTTCATCTTCAAACACACTTTGATATCTGGGGGTATAATCATACGATTTACCACTTAACGAGTTGCGCCCTTTAACCTCATTAATGGTGTAACTAAAGATATGGTCTGTTCTGTTTTGATCAGCGGTGATCATGTAATCAGTACGGTTTGACTCTATGCGTATTGGCTCTGCGGGTTGCGCAAACAAATTAATGGCTGGCACACAATTGAGTAAAATATTATCGCGGCTTAATTGATGACCAGGCGGTAATTTACTACTGCCTCTAAACACCAGCTCAAATCGATCGATATGTTCGGGTAAGGTCAGATCTTTTAAACCATCAAAGCGCATAAAGTAAAAACGGTCTTTCGCGTTAAAGTAGTCTAACAGCAACGCATAGCCCGGATGGCTTTGTTCCGCATGGGGTAATAGAGCACCATCTATATCTAAATAAGTAGCACTGCAGCCTTTTACTTTTAACTTTTTGTTATGTTCAAAATGCGAGGGGCCAAAATCAAGCTCAGTAAACTGCTCTGCAGTTTTTAAAAGCTTAAACAATGAACTACATAAAGGCGTATCACCACGTAAATAAAACTGTAAATTTGCAAGGTCGTAGTTTTTGCGCTCTCCTTGGCAAACAAAACGTAAACCAATACGTAGCTCAGACCCTAAATGCGACTCTTGATATCGCACATGCTCAACATCAAGGGGACTGACTTGTAGGTCGTGGGTTGTTGTAAAGGTGATATGTTTATTATCAACCACTGACTTATCGGCGCTTAGCGTCAGCCCTTTTTCAATAAGATGTGATTTTTGCATTGCCAGCTTAGGACTAAACTTTACAACTGTGCTTGATGGGTAATAGCTCAATAAAATAGGGCATAACTGACGCAGCACTTGCTCTGATACCTCAGGAACAGACTCATCTAAACGCTTTTGCGTATGCGCAGTTAAATACGCAACACCTTCTAGTAGTCGTTCAATATGGGGGTCACGATCTTTTAGCGCATCGATATTTAACATGCCTGCGTGCTCAGGGTAATGCTGAGCAAACTGTTTGCCGGCTTGGGTTAATAAGCGCATTTGTGCATCAAAATACTGTTGCATTGAACTATCCTTTTACGCTGAATTAATCAAACTGCTTGGCATGTTCTGCCACATCAGCTTTACCACCCGATTCAAATCGGGTGTTAAGTTTGATACATTGCCCAGAGGTTAAAAATGCTTGTATATCGAGCCTAATCACACAATTTTCTTCTCGAATTTCCATTGGAATGACATTGGCATAACGAACTCGTGGCTCATATTTCTCTATCAATTTTTTAACTTCAAACGCCAAGGTATGCTGTGAATACGGTAGGCCTTCGTAAATATCTTCGACATCGGGCAGCCCATAATCGGCCAAATGTTTTAAAACGCCACGACGCGCATTAAGTAATTCATTTAGATGCTTGCAGACACTGTTTTGCTCATCAGTTTGAAAGCCTTGATGACCATTTCGTGTGACAGGTTGAGTTAAAAAATCGAATAACGCCATAAACTTACCTCTAATAAAAGGATATGCTCTCGCATATCCTTTAATTTTGCTGACTTATCGACCTTCAGTCCAAGAGTCAGAGAACTCGATGTTGCCATCAAGGTAAGTCCACGTAATGCGTTTATAACGTAGGCTAACTGTTTCAAGGTGCGGATAACGCTCCTTGTCTAAGTCTTTTACGTTATGCATTGTTGGTAAAATTGAGGTGATTTTTACATCTTCCAACTTGTGGCAGAAATATTCACGCTCGGTCCCTGTGTCGTCAATACGGTACCATTTAAGCTCAAGTTGCTTAAGTGTTTGACCGTTTGAACACGCTTTGTACAAGTAAGGTGTTGCTGCATCAACCGCTTTTGTAATAACAAAAGGTTCGTGCTTACGAGTACCTGTTAATTCGCCTGTGTCGTTATCTGTAGGAATGCGAAGTTCATGATCAAAGTGTAGGATCTCAATTGAACCTTCACGCTCTGCAACAGTTACAGAACCTTTGATGTCATTACCTTGGTCATCCTTTAACCACATATACGCTGGAATTGCCATTTCATTATTCTCCTTTTAGAATGAATTGTTTCCTGTTTGATGGCATAGGCACAAACAACCTTGTTTATGCCCCCCAAAAAGCCCGATGCTTCATGCCACTGGGGAACATGTCCCAAGTTGGCTGCAACCAACTTGGGGCCATTCTTTTACACCAACCAGCTACTCACCAAATTGACGTTTTTACACAGCCTGTTTAAATCCGTTTCATCGGCGGCTTGGCAGTTCATTTTTCGCCAGGCATTTGTCCAACTAGCGCAAGGCGAACATCAATACCTTCCACTTGGAAGTGCGGCACAATGTAAGTGCTAACGCGGTAATAACCTGGATTTCCTGGGATCTCCGACACCGTTACTTTTGCGTCTTTAAGCGGGTGCGTTGCAATTAGCGACTCATCCGGGTTATTCATCTTCGTTACCAAAGCGCCTAACCAATCATTTAACTGCTGTTCTAACTCATGACGAGGTTTGCTCGAACCAATATTTTCACGCTGCAATACTTTTAAGTAGTGAGCAATACGCGACACTAAGAAGATATAAGGTAAACGCGAGTTAATACGAGCATTTGCAGTTGCTTCTGCTGTTTCAAGCACTTGCGGCTTTTGCGCACTATTTGCCGAGAAGAAACACGCAAAGTCAGAATTTTTGTAATAGCTAAGAGGAATAAATCCTTGGTTAGCAAACTCAAGTTCTTTGGTCTCTGAGATAAGCACTTCTGTAGGAATTTTAGTTTCAGAACCTTTACCTGCTTCAAATGAATGCAGAGGTAAATTTTCAACTTTACCACCCGATTGTGGGCCGCGAATATTCACAGACCAGCCATTATCATGGAAGCTACGAATAATGTTGGCAGCAAATGCGAATGTTGCATTACCCCATAGGTAACGCTCGTGATGCTGACTGTTCACATCTTCTTGGTAGTTAAAGTTACGAATTGGGTTTGTATCACCATACGGTAGACGTAGTAAGAAACGTGGGAAAGCAAGACCAATATAACGAGAATCTTCTGATTCACGGAAATTTTTCCAACGTAAGAATTCAGCACGTTCCATGTAAGAACCAATATCCTGAATTTTAGAAACTTCGTCTAATGAGTCTTTCAAGAAGAATTTAGGACCAACACTTCCCATAAACGGACAATGTGCCGCTGCTGATACACGTGAAATTTCCTGTAGTAAAGACACGTCTGTTGCCGAGCAGTCAAATTCAAAGTTAGACACCATAGTCGATACCGGTTCACCACCTGGCGTATCGTAATCTGATGTGTAAACATGCTTATATAGCGCTGACTGTGTCGTATCTGGTGCTTCTTCAAAATCATCACGCAATGTTTCTTTATCAACATCGAGCATTTCAATTTTGATATTCGCGTTATTTGGCGTGCGATTAATTAAATAACGTAATGAACGCCACGCTGATTCAACCTTCTGAAAATCAGGGTGATGTAAAATCTGATCCAATTGCTGCGAGATAATGGTGTCTACTTTTGCAATATAATCATCAAGCAACAGCTTATCGATACGTGTGACTGCTTCGCCACTGGTGCCTGCCATATCTAAAAATACATTAATTGCTGCAGTGAGGCGTTCATTGGCACGTGTTTCTGCTAGATTACCTGCATCTCTGAATGTATCTAATTTGATTTCATCACCCACAGGGGCAATATCAACCATATTGCATAGATTTTCATAGGTTGATAATGGCGCTTGCTCAACTGTGTGAGCAGCTACATTTAATTGTTCTTGCATTGACATAGCGGCGTCCTTATTCCGTCACAGGTTTTTTTTCGTCTTCAGAAGCAAGCGGCGCTATTTCATCTAGCTTCGCTTTTAACTCATCAAGTTCTGGTTGGTTTTGTAAAACACGCTCCAACTCTTTTCTAAGTGATGAGTTATCAAGAAGGTTCGACTTTAAGTCACGTAACAAGTTACGCATTGCCATCATTTTGTTTAATTCAGGTACTTGTGCAGCAACTTGCTCTGGATCGAAAGATTTAAATGAATCAAACTGCAAATTAACATTGATATCACCGTCGCCTTTTATCTTGTTTGCCACCTGAAAACTCGCTTTTGGCGCGATATCTTTCAGTACTTGCTCAATGTTATTCTTATTAATCGTCACGCGTTCGCGCTCAGCAAGGTCTTGGCTATTTTGACCATTTGAATAGTCACCAATAACCAGCATTTTTAATGGCAATTCGCTTTTTTGTGATGCCCCGTCAGTATCAAGCTCTAACGATATGTTAATCCGAGCTCGTGGGATCTCTTTTTGAAATGTATCTGTCATGTTTCTTCCTTTGCAGTTTGTTTGTCTAACGACTAAATTCCAATTAGGCGTGTTAAACCCACGCTATTGCTTGAGCCGGGTTTGTAACCATCATTCGCTGGCTAATTTTTTTAGCAGCTAAACTCATGTCATCACTCTCAGCCTGAGACAAATTGGCATAACATTGCTTGGCGAAGCGCCATACTTCCATGCAAAACTGTTGTTGCCATTTCGCTAATTGATAAGTTTCAATTTGATCGAGTAATTCAGTTAAAATTGCCAATGCATGCTCATAATGCTCTGCTTTAAGTAATAGTTTTGCTTTAAGCAATTGACTTTGAGCTTGATCAAATCCAGTTGGTGTACTTAATTGTGCAACTAAGCTTAAAGCTGCACTTAACTGCCCTTTTGCAACTTGCTCGCTTAAGGCTTTGTAATGCTCGTCAAATGGATTAGCTTGCGCATGAGTTGTTTCATTTTGCGAAGCTTGTGAATTGGCAATTTCTAATAACGCTTCTTTGTTCTGCGGGCTGCATAACCCCGAACCATCGTCATATTGTAAATTGGTCAATAACGGAAATTGACTGACTAAAGTGACTAATTGTTGCTCTAACCACTGTACTAATTTTGCTTTATTAAGCTGTTTTAACGCAGACAAAGTAAGCATTTGCAGATTCAAATTAAACTGCATTGCGCCTTCCATGAATAAACCTTCGGCAAGTAGCAATGCTTGCTCGGCTTGCTCCGTTGCCAGAGCGTTTTCAATGGGAGCGAAGGCTGCTGTACGCGGTGCTGGTAGTCTTGTTTTACCATTTTCATTGGCAGGTATAGCCAATCCTGACCAACGTGCTGCACGCGAGAGCTTTAAAACTCGTTCAATATTATTTTGTTCTTTATCAAAATTAAGCAGTTCACGAATTGCCGCTAGGTAAGCACTATCGCTGGCAATGTCAGTCACTTTTGGAGCAGGGGTCACTGGTTTTGCCTGAACAACTTGTTGCGCTACCGGCTCTGCTATTGGCTCACTAACTACTGTCGCCTCTTGTGTTTTAGGCTCAGCTTTAATTTCAGGTTCAGGCTTAGCGACAGGATTGCGAATTACTTGCTCTTTAACCCACTCATTCAGAGTTGATAAAGGCCCTGATTCAGCATCAAGTACCGGCACTGAAGACTGATTATATTCAGCTAAAACAGCTTCTAATTCAGCCCATTGTCCAGGACTAGCCGCTTGAGTTTGTGCGATTCCTTTTAAGCGTTCTTGTTGTTGTAAAAACCACGTGTTAACTGCACAACGCATACGTGCTTTTAAAGGATGCACCTGTTCACTAAACTGGCTCAATAATTGATTAAACAGTTTCAATGAATATGTTAATCCGACAACACCAAACTCACTGGTTGCCGCTAAAGATAAGTAACTGACTAGTCGTAAGTCTTTACTTTGGTTTTTCAATAAGTCTGTGGCTTGAATGAACATATCTTTAAAGTCAACTTCACCGACCCCAGAAGAAGAAGCTTTTAACACTCTAAAAGTTTCATCATATTTAAGATCTTCACCACAAACTAACCCGTTTAAAGGAGCACTTAACTCGTCTAACCAAAGCTGCCAATCTTTATGGGTATGAGGATTCTGAGTAATCATGCTTTGCACCACCTTCTTAATGCATCATAAATACTCATGTTATCCATATCTGCAAAGTTTAAGCTGTAGTCGCTCGGCGCTTTTTCAAGTGATAAGCTTGTTAGATCAATAATGTCTGCAGACTTATTTGCAGTTAACCAAACAGAGCCAAAATACGATGCAGGTACAGGACGACAAAATACTGTTAGGCTTGGCTTATATTTGTTAGTACCTAACTGATAAAAAAACCATGGCTGCCAGTTATGATCTGCAACAACAGATGCAATTAAATGGAGCCAAAACCCTGCAACAAGCGCACTTTCATGGCTAAATGCAGGCATAGGTAAACGAATACCAAACTGAGTCCTTAGACACCCTCGGTTAGCAACAGATTTTAAAACGGCAGACAACTCTTCAATAAGTATCGCTCTATTATGAAGCTCAGAAATTCCTAAATGCTGCCAAATTAAGCTCATAGGCATTGTGCGTAATTTATCAAGCTCTTGGTTTAGATTAGGTAAATGTTTCAACGCATCAGCGACTTTATTATATGCTTTAGCTTGCTCAGCCATTTCCTCAATAGAGTTAGCGTTTACAATCCTGTTATTGACTCCAAGTAAATGCTCAATCACATGGCTTGCATACAAAAATAAAAAAGCAGGATGGCGCTTATACGTATCTAAACCACTGTGAATAAATGAACTAAATGGATAGAAACGCCCGCTACTATCCTCGCTTGGCTGCAATACACCTAATAGGCTTCCATCATCACTATTTCCAGACACAAAAAATAATGATGCAACACCATCTAAAGCAGCTGCTTTGCCATCTTTTGTACCTCTATTTAGGTGAGCAAAGCCCTCCTGTAACCAGTGATCAAACGCGACTGACTCACGGGAAGAAATATTCAGCTTTACAAAATCCGGGCGAACTGGGGTTTTCCCCATGTAACCATATGCGAATTGTTTAACAAGCAGAGGCTGTTTTTTTCTATTGAAAAGACCAAACATGTTTCCTCCTATTGAACCGTTGCTCGATTTGCTTGAGCAAGTTGAGGGTTAGAAGCAAACAAAGAGCTAGGCAATGAAAATGATGTCAGTAAATATTTTGAAAAAATGCCGCTATTACGCCCTGATTTTAAAGAAAATTGCACAGTTAATTTTTTTTCTGTTTTATCTTTTAAGTCCCATGTCGCTAAAAACTCAGTACCTTTTATCCACTTAACACTTGCTTCATTTAGCACTTTTAATAGCGCCCATGGTCCATCCTGTTCAATGGTTATTCTGCGGCCTGAGTTATCTAAACCGTATAAGAGAGCTTTTTCTGCTGCTCCTCGACCTGGCCACGAAAAATTACGCCACTCTTCTGGCTCATTTCTATAACGATACCCTTGCTCAGAAAAACCAAGATACGTTTCACGAATGCCTTTTTGTGGTACTGGCATCATTTGAAAATTAAACCCTGCTGCATCTGCACCATTTAGAAATAAAGAGCGAGTGACTTTATTCGCTTTAGTTAAACCATCGAGTAACTCTTTACTAAAGCCAATCCCCACACCATTCCATTGCTTTTCTTCCCAGACGCCACGACGAACTTTCATAAATGGTTTTAATTGCGTATTAATAAAAGCCCATAGCACACCGGTTTCACTATTTAGAAACTCTGATACATCTGCAATTGCAGCATCAGGCCCCGATAAGTTAAAAGGGTATTTCCCTGCAATGCTATTGTTGTACATGGTATAAACTTGATTTTCCCACTCTTCATTTAGTTGGCTTCTTGCTTTAGCCATAATAGTTGCAATACCTGATTGCAATGGTGCTTTAAAAAGCTTATCAAGGGTCTCTTTTGTCTCGGGATCTAATGCTCGAGTTTGGCTTTCAATAATGATCCATGACGATTGCAAAGCATTCTCTTGGCTATTTCCAGAGAGTAAATCTTGAACAAAGATCATGGCTTGTGCATCATCTTCATTACTTGCAGCCATCGCTTTTATATCTGAATGAATACTGCTCAGAGAGCTAATATATTGACTCATGTAGTCAGACATATTTTTGCCCTCTTCATATTGTGAAAAGCGTCGTAAATCTGAGAACCGAGTTTCTAGCTCAGGTGCTCTAACGGTACTAACTTGAGAGAAATCTGGACGCTCTAAAATTTGTTCAGCCAGCTTTCCTTTTGACGTTTTCTTAGTTGCCACATCAGTCGCACCAGACACAACTGTGGCAATCTTGTCATTATTAGCCTCTAATGCTGAAGGTTTATCAGCAACAACAATATTGCTATTAACCAGTGACATTAAATCAATTAGTGGACCATCCGTTGAAGATAGACGTGAGAAATTAATGCTAGCGCGATTTAAATCTTTAAAAACAGGAAGTTGAATACTATTCAAAAATGCGAACCAGGTATCTCCATAATCTTTAAAGTAATACGCACGCATTGCTTTAGCTAAAGTTTCGGCCTTAGCTTCATCAACTACATTTTCTCCATTATCATTACTAGTACCCATGACCCAGTCTCCTGAAAAAACCAGTCGTGAGATCCGCATAATTTCTGGATAAACATACTCTTGCCATCCTTCATTTGTATAAACATAAGGGATTTTAAAAGTAGTTTTTAGTACATCACGGTTTTTTGCAGCCATAAAGTCATTAAGTTGAATGGCTTTTTTACGGTCGGCAAAACTACTAATTAATTGCTGATACAATGGCTTTGCTTCGGGCTGAGTATTTAAGTTATTGCGAGCATTTAAAACAGCAGTTTCATTATTCTGCCAAAACAAAATGTCTCCAGGGTTATCGATATCTGACCCTAAATTAGCCAAATAAAAGTCGACTAAAACACTAAGCTGTGCAGCTATAGGTGAGTCATCTTGTTCTTCTAAGTTTATTTTAAAATGTTGGCTCATAAGGCTGAGCAGTTGCTGTTTAGCAAAGTCAGTATCTTTATGCTCAGGCAAACTACTTAACATTAAATGAAGTTTTAAAGAATCATAATAGTCTTTTCGAGCAGCCGCTTTCGCATCCGAGTTATCGGAAAGCCATAACGCTTCAAAATATTTAAGCTTTGCTAATGTTTGTTTTTCAGCTGGAAAAGTAATCAACTGATTTAATTGATTAAATAAAACATTTTTAATGCTAGCAATTGTTTCATCACCTTCATAAATACCAAATATAAAGTACCAAGGAAGTTGTTGCTCAAAATCATTTAATTTTTGGTAGTGTTCAAATAATGCTAGTGTAGCCGCGAGTTTTTTCGTGTCTGTTGCTTTATTTACATTCGCTTCAACTATCGCTTTTACTCGTGCTTCTCCTTGGTTAAGTAACAATTGATTACTGGTATAAGAGGTGATCAGCAATGTAGTCACTGCAGCGATACAGGCAAGTCCGGTAGTTACGGTAAGTCCTTTTAACCAACGGCCAACTAAGCGTTTTTTTCGGTTACCACGAGTTAGGTCTTGAAGCTTGAAAATCACATCATTAAAAACACGGTTGATAAAGTAGCTTTGTGTAATGCTTTCTTGTTTTTGCTCAACAACAACAGCACCAAATTGATCCCTCACTCCATTGGTAATGCGTTCAATCGGTGTTCCCTCTTGTGTACCAGAAGTAAAGTACACACCTGCAAACCACGGAACCTCTTGATACGGATTGGCTTTAAAGAGCAAATTCACAAACTCAGTGAGCTTAGTTGAAGCCGATTTAAATTGATTCGGAAAATCTAAAATTAACTGCTTACGGTGCTCGTTACGTTCGCGGGCAACTTTACTTAAACGTTGCTCACAAAGGCGTTGGTATAACTCCTCCATACGAACTTCGAACATTTCAGCCGGATCATTTTTTTGATCCTCACTAATGTCTAACAAATATGCACCAAAAACTTGCTCGCGTTCCTTTTCTGTTAAATCATTAAAAAATGGCTCAAAACCGCTAATTAAATCTGTTTTAGTAAACGTTATATAAACAGGAAAAATAACTCCAAGTTGCGTAATAAGCTCTTCTATTCGCTCACGGACAAGCTTTACATGTTGGCGAATATCTTCACTATCTGCAGTTAAAACATCAGCAACACTTATAGCGACCATCACACCATTAATTGGTAATTTGGGACGGTATTTCTTTAATAGGCTTAAAAATGAGAGCCACTCTTGGTTTTCTGACTGCTCTGTTGTATACCTTCCTGCAGTATCAATAAGTATCGCCTGATCAGAAAACCACCAGTCACAATTTCGTGTGCCACCAAAGCCCTGAATATGTAGCTCACTCGAATTAGAATAAGGAAAATGTAAGCCTGAATTTGCAAAAAGTGTGCTTTTACCTGTTGCTGATGGACCAATAATCATGTACCAAGGTAAAGCATAAAGTGCAGTGTTACCCCGATAACCAGCCCCCAAATGAGATGCTTTTAATGAACTTAATGCTTCTTGCATTTTTTCTTTTATTTCGTTTAGTTCAGCACTTGAACCCGCATTATGACTCGCAAGTTCAGAGGCTAACTTATCGCCAGAACGTTTAGTCCACAGCCAACGTATAAAAATAAATACTATGAATACAGCAGTAACGCTGCCCATCGCTATTAGTTTTTTATCTGTTGTATCTAAGCCTACAATACGTCCAGCAAACCAAATAATGCTTAAAACAGCAATTAAACCAATAAGCTGACCTGTTGCTCTTGATGACACTAAGCCCAGTAAAAAGTGCACTAGGCCGCTTTTATTTACTCTTCCTTGCATTACTTTTCCTATCGAGACTCGTTGGTTTTACTTAGTTGCGTTAGTACTTCTACTTGGTTATCTATACGCTGGGTACTCTGTGAGGCTTGCTTATTGATTACAAAATGAAAGCCAGCAAAAAGCGAAACAATCGATGCTAAACAAATTGATAAAATCACCCAATAAGGAATGTTTCGACCCACCTTCATAGCAAATCCCTCAAGAGGCACACCGTTATCAGATAACTGCCCTCGAGGTGTACCACGTACGTCTTCAATTTGCGCACGAATATCAACAATTAAAGCCTTAAGTTGTTCAATTCCTTTGACTTTGTAGATACCCTCAAAGCCAAGTTGCAAACAAATGTAATACACTTCTAATGCAGCAAATTTTGGCTCACCACCGGTTCGAAGTTTTGCTAATCGCTCAAAAAATTCTTCACCCGCTCGATTATTACCAAAAAACTCAAGCTGTAAGGGTCTCGACATCCAGTCCATTCGAAAATGCGCACCAGAGCTCATTACAAATTCATCACACATTGCAGTAAGCGCAAACTTAACTTCCTGCATAACACTGGTTGTTACTTGCTGGGTATAACAATTACGTTCAAACTCATCAAAACTCGTAAGTAACTGCTCCCGGAAGTCGTTAAGTTCAAGATCTGTCGATTGCTTTAACTTTAATGGCGCAAGCGCGTTTATCACTGGCGCAATACAGGCGATTAAATCAAGTTCGTTTTTAGCTTCTTGCATTGTCTTGCGTCCTAATTTCTTGCCACAGTAACAATTTCGACCTGCGCCGCTTGTAAGCCAAATGGAATAAATAAACTAAGCGATTGCTCTTCAATAATTTGCTGCCAAATAAAACCATGAGCCTCTAAACGGAAGTATTCATAGCCACTTTTGATAGCTAATTTATTAGGTGGTCGCTGACAATGTGTTAACTGCACACCCGCAAGAGCCGATGCAATCATAATTTCGAGTTTTTCAGTGGCGCCAACTTTGACTTGATCACTGAAAGTATCGATCCACTTGGTATCTTCAGATTCAAAGTAAACAGCCAAGTAAAAATCGTTGTTATCGAAAATGGCTGAGTCAATGGTGGCAACTTGATAAATGGCATTCGATACCTTCTCAAGTTTGAGACCCACCATCTTCTTCGGAACAACACCTTCAAGTAATTTACTCAATAAAATATCCAAGGTGCCAAAGACATGAGTTAATTGCTTGTGCTGATAGGGTGGGATTTGACTCACTAAATCGCTGTGCTCAAACATCGATACAGAGCTTATTAAGTCAACTAATTCACAATATAATCTTTCTGGATGAACAAGTTGCAAGCTTTTCAAATGATCTAAACGTTTTGCTGATGGCGCCATTGCATTTAAAAGCAAAAAGCTATTCATTTCGTTTGGTCCAAAATCAGTGACTGAACCAAAGTTCTTTCTACGGCCAAGCAATACGTTCACTTTTGCATTTACCAAGTTAGCCGTTCTATTAAGCAACTCGGTTAAATAAAACGATGCCTGTATCGTTAATAATGGCGGCACAAAGTCTTTACTGACTTTAAACGAGCCGTCTTCAGCACGCATAATTTTGATACAAGCAAGCGTATCAAAATACGTTTTTACATCATTATCTGTTAGCAAAATATAATTAGGTTTTGCAATTAACACTTCACGATTTCTTGCTGCATCATGATGATCACTAAGTTCAATGTAATCAGCTTGATAAGCACTGAGTTGACCACTTGACGCGTAACCTTCAATATCGCTTACAACTTTATTTGCTGCAATCGCTAAGTACACAGTTATATCATCTGCATCTGCGGAAAGCTCAAGCTTTAGCTCTTCGTGATATTGACGGTCAAACTCAATTAAACGACCGTTTTCTAAAATAGCTTTAAAGCTAGTTACTTTTAATATACCGCGTGCTAATGCTGATTCATCAATTGTGAGGTGGTGCAAACCAAAGGCCAATGGCGATATCAAACCTTGCCTAACAATCTGATTTTGTTCATGAAAATCATCAAACAACTGAAAATGCTGCTGTGCAAGCAATACACCTTCAGCCCATACGGGTTTTATTGGCCCTTTAACGTTCATTACTCTGCCTCGTCCACATCAGGTAACTGAACTTCGTTATTTGTGATAAGAACATCAAGTGACGTTGATAATTTAACTGGACCATCACCAAGTGGATAAAACGTTTTCCATTTATTTCCTTGGCGATCTCTGAACAAGGCAACAATTGCAACAAAACGTGCATTTTCTGCTTGTTCAAATTCTATTTTTGTTTTCTCTGCTGGGTTGATTGTTTTTTCTTCAACAGTGATCAAAGTATTTGATAATACTGACTTGTCAGATTTCCATAAATCTTCAAAGGTAGCTGTTTTAAAGCTCTGAATATCAGACAGTTGATAAACTCTCAATACTACAGGCAATGCCTCATCATATTGATTTAAGTTCAAGTTGTCTGTCGCTGTAATATCTAACGCTACCTTAGTACTCATACAACCAGTTAACGAGAAAATAAGAAGTGCTAATATTAGTTTACATATTGAAGAACGCATTTATACCTCATCGACATTTGTTTAGTTTTTACAAAGTATCTCTTCATAAACAGGGCAAATAACCCTGTCAAATCGAATAGTTGCACTATCTGACCACTTTTTATTATTGAAAAATTTAGAAATAAAGCTTTCTTTTTCTACTTCCATTTCATTAACAGCAAGCGACTTAATAACTACAGAGTCAACAGAAGAGATTAACTTTGCATTAATTAAAATCAACTCATCAATATAATTTCTTATATCACCCTTAATTAAAATAATCTTACCATCCTCTCTTGGAGGATTATTTATAAAAAAGAAAAAATGGTCGAGCACCGAATCAGAAAACACTCGGTGTGCTGGAATGCCTGTATGATCAAGTAAGGAGGAGATATTTATGGTCAGAGACCAAGCTAAAGCGTAAAGCGCATCAACTTGATTTATAAAAAGTTTTTTATCCATCAAATCATCCTTGATTGAAAAATATAAAATACGGCTCAACTAGCAACAGTTATTAAATAAGTCCATTAATTCGGGGCATAATACAAACACAGCAAATAAAAAGTCAACTCAAAACAAATAAAAAATAGAACTTTCACTCAAAACAGCAAAAAAGCAATACTGTAGTATTGGAAATAAATTAAAAAATCATGAACAAAATAATATCGCACAACAAAGATTAAATAATTATATTGATCATTAATCAATAAGTGTGTATTTTCCTAACTTCTATATTGGAATCGGTTACAAAAGGACAAGGATATGTCTTTCTCTCGGCTATCTGTCGAAATAAATAACACCTCTTTTAATGTCACTAGAGTTAGTGGATTTGAGACTTTAAACGCTGGCTTTGAATTCTTCTTAACTGTCGAAAGCATAAGTAAAATAAAGATAGAACAAGCACTTTTACAAAATTCATTGTTAACATTCATTAATAAAGATAACCACTACAGGCATGTTTCCGGCATCATCTCTGAAGTATCTGATTTAGGCACATTCAACAACACAAATAGATATAAAATAAAAGTAAGTGACAGGCTAAACTCACTTAAAAATACAACTAATAGTAAAGTATTTATAAATGTTAATTTAAAGGATGTAATTACTTATCTAGCTCTCTGTGCAGGCTACTCTCCAGGGCAAATTGATTTTCGTGTCGGCTCGTCACTGCCAGCGCTTCCACAGTGTGTGCAAGCAATGGAAACAAACTGGCATTTTCTACAACGCTTACTAACCCAATTCGGTTTGTTTATTTGGTTCGAAACAAAAAATAACGTCGAATTGTTAGTGATCAGTGATAGCAACTTAAACAGCCCATATTTGCAGCGCGGTATAGTATCAGTCAAAAACTCAGCTGGTATGAATAACGATGACAATACCGCTTATGTTGGCTTTTTTAACAGCCAAGTACACCACTCTATTTACAATGATCGCACTAACTGCGTGGCTCATGGACAATATTTAAAGGTCGCAAGTAACAGTCAATCTTACTTTGAACCATGCGCAGCAACACCCAGTGCAGCCTCATTACAAGCGCAAGATTTCAGTAACGCGTTAGCCTCTCTTAATAAAACAACACAGCTAGTGGGTAATGTATGTGATTTATTTGCGGGTAGCTCAGTTGCAATTGACGATCAAACCGGCACGGGCAGTAGTGCTGATTTACTGTGTGTTAGCGTGCACCACAGCAGTGAACAACCTAATGACGAAAATAGTCACCAAGGTTTAACACGCTATAGTTGTAAAGCACAATTTATCGAACGTGGTACGCCTTTTAAAGCCAAACCTTTGCCACATCAAGCCAAACCTATGGTATTTCCGGCTAAGGTAGAGTCTTTAACGACTTCTAGTTTCATTGATGATTTGGGCTGCTACCGTGTGCGAACTGATTTTGACAAAACAGCAAGGCCAATTGCGCAATCAAGCCAAGCAATTCAGCAACTTGCTTTATACGCATGTCAAAACCAACCTCAGGCCACTGGCTGGCACTTCCCCCTTGTTGGTGGTTCTGAGGTACTTATTGGCTGTATAAATAACGACCCCAACAACACGTTTTTAATGGGCTTTGCGATGAGTGAATCGCAGCCAAGCGTTGTCACCGCTGCAAATAATACACAAAACAGGCTGGTCAGTGCGGCGCAAAACGAGCTGCAGTTTGATGATGACAAGCAAGCACCTAAAATCATTTTACAAACCTTAGCCAGTGAGCACTATCTTGAGCTCAATGCCAAAAAATCAGGCCGCCAATTTATAGAATGGATAAGCCAGCTCGGCACCATTAACTTACATGCAGGTAAAGACCTCTGCCTAACAACTGAGAACGACAACATTCAGTTTGTGATTAAAAATAATCAGTTTATTGATGTTAAAAACAATGTTTCGCTCAGCACTCAAAACCGCGATATCAACATGCAAAGTGCAGTTAGCCAAGCATGGCAAGGAAAAAACACCCTCATTGAATCTCGTCAAGCACTGTCGATGGTCAGTGGTCGCGCAGTTAAAGCTTTTGCGCAAAGCGATATTCAGCTTAAAACTAGCTCAAGTGACTTAACTATTTCGGCCCCCAATGGCTCAACATTTTTGCAAACTAACCAGTCAATCGCGATTACAGGCTCAGGCCGTGGTGATTTAATTCTCCATAACGAAGGCGGCGAAATTAAACTCGACAGTCAAGGAAATGTTGAGATTATTGCCACCGATGTACTCACCCTCGATGGCACATTTATAAATTTTGATGGCCCCGTTGATTACGATATTGAAAGCCCAAGTACAGCGCGTGCACCTAGGACTATATCCTCAGCAAATGTGCCAGCCGTTACTAATTTCGATATTTCTGATTCAGGAGTTGCAACACGCCAAGATAAAGTCATTGAACTTGCTTACTTTTACAGTGATGGCCTTCCGGTTGAAGATATTGCTTTTCAAATTCAGCACTCAAACAACACTGTATACGAAGGAACATTGAGTAACGGCTTAGCGACCATAGATAATGTAGCCCCAGGTAACGTCATTATTGAATTTATTGGTGCGACTGAAGATGATGTGAACACCCTTAGAAAAGAGCTAAAGACCAATTTAACTGCGATGGTGAAAGAAATTCGCAGTCAAGCCAAAATCCAAGAAGATTTAATTGCTCAAGAAAATATAGCTATGCAGGGATTAATATACACAGGCGCATTCATAACTGGTCTATATGAACAAGGTGCAAGTATTGTTACTGGTACAGCGGATTTAGTTGAATGGGTAGGTGAAAGTATCTTCGACATAGGGGCCGCATGTTGGCGGTTACTCGAACATTTAGTTCGAGGTGATATAGAAGCTTTACGACAAGAAATAGAGTTAATATTAGAAAATACGACCGAGGGGTTTGAAGCCGTTGCTGATGGCTTTAAAACACTGATTATGATTGCGCAAGATGAACAAGCGCGTACATTAATTGCAAATTTCCCTTACGACTATTTTGATGCCCACTCTAGCGTTGAGAAAACCAGAATGGCAGGTCAACTTGCTTTTGAAATCATTTTTGCATTATTAACCTTTGGAGCAGGTGTTGCTGTTTCTGCTATTTCAAAATCAAGGTATTTTGTGAAAGCAGCACAAGCAATTCAAAAATTAGCTGAAGCTATTAAATTAAAACGATTAAACTACTCTCGTAAAGGTAATACTGAGCAACACCAAGTCGACCGAATAGAGAAACTTGATGATGAACTGACCATAGGCAAAAAGCGTAGCCGTCCAGAGCCTAAGTCATTAAAAGAAGCGCAGTTAAGACTCGAAGTCGCAAGACAAAACCTTCTAAAATATGGCTATGTGGCTAAATACACAGATGAAGAGTTAACTGCTTTAGCAAAAAGTGGGGCTGTAATAAGTGAACGATTTCATGTGCGCTTCATGGAATCGACATATTTAGAATATGACGGTAAGCCAGGATTGTTAGGAGCGCCTTTTAGAGGTGAGACGGGCTTTGGTGCAAAGTATTGGTCAACTACATTTGACCAATTAGAAAATGCAGATTCCGATCCAGAAATAATCAGTAAAGTTTTGGGGCTTGATTATGACCAAAATAAAAATTACTCACTTATTATTATAGATACACAAAAGACACATGCACTAGCAGATACCAAAAGCATTGTGCCTACGTATGAAAACCTCAATAATTTTGCGCGAGATGAGTTATCAAAGCAATTCTCTAAAGCAGAGCTTGATACATTACTAACTCCAGAGTTTCAAGCTAACTACAATAAATTGTATTCGCAAGCTCTGACCTCTGACTTAGTTGAAAGTGAACATGATATAGAAGGCATTTTAGATTACTTTAAAAGTTTAGATTTAAACCAAAGTGAATATAATTCAGTAAAACAAAGGCTTGAAATGCAAGGAACCATTGGCAATAACCAGCACTTTTTAGGTAATGGCCTTACTAAAAGTTTATTAGAAGGAGGTGACTATGGCGTTGTTGAAACCTTTAATTTTGAGAGAAAACTGATCAACTTAGAACAGTTTGGTGATGCTATCACAATCACACCTGTTACCACTCCCATTAAAGGAGGCATTTAAATGACTAAACAATTTTTCCCCCCCTTAAAAGAAATAGTAGACCCCAATAATCCTCCCGAGGGGGTAAAGTACCTCATTATGACTGAAGATTTACTAAATTACCCTGGGCGCTTTAAGTATTTTTTTATTCAGGAGAGTCATCTCTCTATTGTGTCGTATCGAGTCGTTAAACGAAGTTGTGAGCCTGACTTTATATCAACTTGGCAATTTGATGCACCGCTGTCAATTTTACCTTGGTTCGTTAATAAGTTTGAGTTTTTTACTAAAATGCCCCACGAAGGTGGGTTACCCCATGGAAAAATAAGCACTGACGATTTAGTTGAAGGTGAAGATATCGGCCTTACACGTTTAATGGGGAGGTTAAATGCTAGAGGCGATCAAGGTTATAGTTTATATAACTATTCTCGCAAAGATTTTGATGGCTCGGGCTATCAATCATTAGCTATTTCAGATAGCTACCTATTTCAGGGCGGTTTTTTTGAAACATGGAAAGAGCTTGCTAAAAAATACGAAAACGGCACTTTATAACAAAACAACAACGCTAAGGACAGCACATGACACACAACTCACAAATCCCACAACAACTGGGTCAATACCTCTATCAACAAATTAACGGTGACTGGTCGAAAGCAATGTTAGTTTTAGATTGCCAGCACGATGAGGTCATTACATGCCAGGCCTTTTATGAAAAAGAGGCCGATGAAACTCAGCACCCTATTGCCGTTTCTGACCATATTATTGATTTATTTAAAACACTGTTTGATTCTGCAATACAAAATCAACCAGAAAATTGGCAACGTGCGATTTTTAATCTCACTCGGCAGGGAAAATTCAGCATAGCTTTTGACAAAGAAAATAATGATAAAAACCAATAAACATTACTTTAAAATCCACAATAAAAATAATAAGTAAAAATCATTAATTAATAACATTAATGAAACTATAATTTGAACCCTATTAGGATACATACTAAAATAGCTCAAAATTTATTATTGATGATAAATATGAAAGTCACGGAAGACGAATAATAGCTACCCCCCTCTATTGTTATTCCTTGATTCTTCATGAGTTTTCAAACTATAAGCGGTTTCGTTTATTGTGAACTATTAAATGGAGTATTTATGAAAAAGTTAAGCGCATTATTTGCCTTATTGGTTTTAGCAGGTTGTTCATCAAGCCATGATGTTGAGCCGCAACCAGAGCCTATTGCAGAAGTAACACCTGAAGTGGTTGTAGATGAATCGGTAATTTCATTAACAGTGGTCACAACACCTGATGATGCGCGTGTTCGTATTATGAATATTAAACCTGTTTATGAAGATGGTATCGAACTTAATGAAGGTAAGTACGACATTGAAGTAACAAAACCTGGTTACTTAACTTACCGCAAATGGGTTGTTGTCGATAAGCAAACGATTCTAACGATTGAGCTTGATAGTATTGAATCAATTCAAGCTGCACAATAAGTCGTTTTCACGAAAAAGGAAAGCAGCGGCTTTCCTTTTTTGATCTTCTTTTAAATTAACTGCAAATAATGCAGTGATAACAGCGCACTGCAATTAGCAATAATTGTTAACCAAAGCACGGCAATAAAACTGCGTTTTTTGGATTTGTGTCTTAACCATTGCTGTGCAATTAATGAACCTGGCCAACCACCGATTAACCCTAAAATATGCAGTGTTCGCTCAGGTACTCTTATTGTATGCTCGCCATGTTGCATCGCTAAACGTTTATCCCAGCCGTATACCAAAAAGCTTATGAAGCTCGCTACGCTGTAAGTGCCTGCAATAAAGTAGGTAATATTAAGTTGCCACGATACCAGCCATAGCAGCGCTAGAAACAACAATGAAAATGTAATTAATGTTTTCTTAATCAACGAATTATCACCTATACTTTGCAAAACAAATTAATTTTATCGGGACGCTATTATGGCATACCTAAAATCACTTTTACTATCAATCTGCCTGTGTTCACTTTCTGTTTTGGCGGCGGAGCAACAACTTGATGACAAGCTAAAAGTGTTTGAGCCTTACTTAGGCACATGGCAGTCTGACTTTAATGTCGCAGCAGGTAAACCTGCGGTGCAAGATGTGAGTACCTGGCAACGCGCGCTCAATGGCACGGCTATTAAAACCATTCATTCTATCAATGAAGGTGAATATGGTGGTGAATCGATGATTTTTTGGGATAATAAAAAGCAATCTTTAGTGTTTTATTACTTCACTACGGCAGGTTTTTATACCCAAGGCACAATGAATGTACTTAACCCTACTCAGTTTGTTGCTTATGAGAATGTGACAGGCAGCAAAGAGGGGATCACTAAGGTAAAATCGACAAGCGAGTTTAAAAACAACAGCTTTGTGGTGTCGACCTCTTACCTTAAAAAAGGTCAATGGACAAAACCAGATACCCGAACTTACATCCGCAGCGAAAAAACAGTTAAGTTTAAATAACAGCTTTGAAAAAGGGTAAGGCGTTTATCACCTTACCCTTTTTTATCAATGCCTAAAGTCAGCCATTAATGCTGGGATCCCTGGCAGCATACCCACCAGCGCCATCACGCTTGTTAAAATTACAAACATTATTAATGGAATGATCCAACGGCTCATTGGTGATAGTTCAGAGCTTCGCTCTTTACAACCAATTAAGCCCAGGTTGTCGAGCAACATAGTTAACGACCAACCAAATGCAGGATTCACCAAAGTCGATGAAAACACCACAATAGCAGCCGATTGCGTGGTTTTACCTTCGCGGGTCATTTCCATGCCAGCTTCAAGAAGTGGGATAAACACACCTACAATCAAGGCGACACATAACACGGGTTGCCAAATAGCTAAATCCATTGGGTAGCCCCAAATACTGGCAATGATACAAAATAATGCCGTTAACACCGCACCTGCAGGAATGGGTCGCTTAGCGATGGCTGCTGGCACAATGTAAGTTCCCCATGATGAGGTAAAGTTAGAGCCGCCTAACAAAGAACCAAATGTCTGGCGGATTGAAGCGCTAAACATGGTATCGTCAATGTTCATTTGCACTTTTTCTGTGCGTTCTGGGTAACTGATTTTTTGAAATACTTGGTGTCCTAAAAAGTCAGGTGACCACATAGCAACCGCAAGCACTGCAAACGGCAATACCACTACAAAGCTCTCTAGGGTTGGTAAGCCCAGCATCCAACCGGTGTTTTCACCCCACCAATACATTGGGTTCATATTTGGTAAGCCCGGTGCTGTTTTAAACTCAAACGGCGCCCCCAGTAAAAATGCGATTAAACCGCCAAGTAAGCAACTTAATGGCACAGCTAACCAACGTTTTTTGTAGTGCTCAAGTAATGCATACAACACGATAGTCGATAAAATCACAATAAAAGCGATATGGGTCATATCAATGCCTTCAGCCCATGCAAACAGCTTTTTAACCTGCGAAATCGTGCCGATAAAACCAAGGTAGAGCAGTAAACCGCCACACACGCCTCGGCTGGTTAAGCCCGCCAGTAAACTCCCCCCTTTACTAAGCGCGAGTAACAGACCAAACGCCCCTATCAGTAAACCAAAGGCCATTGGGTGACCACCCGCTGCAACCACGATCGGGATTAAAGGAATAAGCGGCCCATGCGTACCCGCCAGATTTGCCGTTGGTAAAAAGAAGCCCGAAAATAATAAAATGAAGATCGATACAATTAATAGCTCATAGCGCACGTTTTCTAGAATAAAACCTTCACCTAGGCCCAGTGGCGCTGCAAACGTTGCAGCAATAGCACCGACCATGACCACCTTGCCTATGGTTCCTGCCATTGCAGGGATAGAGTCTTCTAATTCAAACCGGTAATCACGAAATGGTAAATTAGGACGCCAGCGCTTAGGCTGCATAATTTGTAATTCGTGTTCAAGGTATTCGTCGCGACTCGAAAATTCACTGCTGGGTTTATGAAGAGCTTGATAGCTTTGCTGGTCGGCATGAGTATCCGATCCTTGCTCAGCAGGCGCTGTTGACGCTGATTGCTGCCTCGTATTCATGAGTTCTCCTACTGCCTATCTTGAAAAATTATGTGAGTTTTTATTATGCAGTTAGGTTAAAGCAGTCAGGCCAAAAACACGATTAGGCAAAAGGTAGGGTATGAATTTGTAAAAAAGCCGTTCTTATAGTATCAGAAATGCAGAAAACACTTTTAACCTATTGAAATATAACAGCTTACCTTAATTGATAATTTAGACAACATACAGCAATTGTTAATAAATGCCTATTAATCAAGCACATTAACTATTAGTCTAATAAATCGTATGAATAGCAAACAGGTAAACTATGAGGTATGGGAATGCAGGCATCACACTTGCTTGGCGCGCGAAACAAGATCTAGAGATGCGAGGTGCGAGTAGGTAACAGCGATTTCACATCGCGTTTTATCTCGCACCTAGCACCTCGTAACTAGCCCCTTTACTCTTGCAACTAGCAGCTTAAAGCTATTTCGTCTTTAATTTATTCAGCTCATCATCTTGCTGTGCAACAAGGGCATTAAGCGTTTGACTGCCGTCTCCAGCCTGCGTTGATAACTCTGCTAATTGCGATGCAGCATCTGAGATTAAAGTAAGATTCCTATTAATCTCCTCGGTTACAGAGCTTTGCTCTTCAGCGGCTGTTGCAATATGGGTAATTTGTTGCGTAATTTCGTCCACCTTAACAACCACCTCATGCAGCGCATCAAAGGCAACGGAGGTTTCATCTACCGCGGTTTGTGCACGCACAACACCTTGTTCAATCACTTTAGAAGCGTTGCCTACTTCAAGCTGTAAGCTGTCGATTAGACCGCTGATGTCATCTGTTGATGAACGTGTTTTTGAAGCAAGCGCACGAACTTCGTCGGCGACCACGGCAAATCCACGTCCTTGCTCACCAGCTCTTGCAGCTTCTATAGCAGCATTGAGGGCAAGCAAATTGGTTTGCTCTGCTATCGTTCTGATCACATCTAATATCTGAGTTATGTCATTACTGCGCGCTGCAACCTTTTCGACCGCTTTGTTTGCTTCTTTTATTTCATCCGACATAGTCTTAACTTGTGTTACAGCTGAAGACAAACTTTTTTCACTACTAACCACTAAACTATTTATTTCATCAGCTTGTTGCGCCGATTGTTCAGAAGCCCTTGCAACCTCAAGTGCTGTTGCACTCATTTCGTTCATTGCAGTCACAACGCTTTCAATTTCTTGAAATTGCGCTTGTACATTATGTTTAGTATCAACAGCAACACTGGTTGCCATGTGGGCTTGCTCCTTGGTTTGCGTCGATACATTTTTAAGCTCACCAATTAAGTCACGCAATTTAGCAAGAAACGCATTAAAACCTGTTGCTAGTGCTATTAATTCAGCATGGGTATCAACATGCAGGGTTTGGGTTAGGTCGCCTTCAGCACTAGCAAGGTTATCAACACGCTGTTGAATTTGTTGTAATGGTGCCACAATGGTACGGATCACTAAGGTCATGATAACAAAGGCTGCACCAGCAATAATAATACCCGTAACCAAGATTAAGCCGCCTAACGTATTGGCGTTTTCACTCATGCTATTTGCCAGCGCATGAGGGCCCTCAAGTGCAAGCTCAGCTGGTACTTGAATCAATAAGTTCCACTGGGTTTTAGCAAGCTTAATGGTGATTGGGTAATTAACTAAATATTCATCACCGACTTTAAATACACCACTTTGATTTTTAGCTTTAACGTAATTGTCTAAAGTGCTTTTAGCCACTGCCTCTTTTAGCGGTCTGCCTAGCTTATCTTTGTAATGGCTGCTACCAACCACTAAATCAAGTGAGCTTAATAAGGTGACTCGAGCTTTACCGTTATATAGCTCTTTTGACAATTTTTCGGTCATGCTTTGAAATACAGGCAAAGTTAAATCAACACCAGCAACACCAATAAATTCATTATCACGAAGAATTGGCACAGTTAAAGAGGTCATCATTTCTGAATACCCTGGGGTGATTTCGTATAGGTAAGGTTCCATTATGCAGGGTACTTTGGTGTCTTTTACACACAGGTACCACTCAGCTTCTCGCTGACCAAATTCATTAAGTGTATCGACATATTTTTCAGCCGCATCATCTACGACTTGTTGCTCAATGGCGCCATCTCGATTGCGTGTGAAATAGATTTCTAAAGTACCAACACCCGCCACAGAGTGATCATAACCACTAATAAAATTAGCATCACGGCCATCAAACGCATTTGCTTCAAACTGCGAATAAATAGATGAAAGAATGGTATTTTTTTTAAGTAGTGAGCGATTCAACTCAACCACCGCATCGCGAGTTAAAGTACTTGCTGCATCATGATCACCTAAGATTGCGGCAAATGAATAAGGCACTCGATATGCTTCGTTAATAAATCCAGCGACTTGTTCACCATATGCGGCAGCATTGGAGGCTAGTTTGTCTTCAACTTCAGCAACAATCAGCTTTTCTGATTGTGCAGCTAACTGCTGGTTGCTGTTTGACAACTGCCACCATAAAACACTCGATAAAACAAACACAGTAATAAAAATACTGCCTACTGTGAGCCATAATAACTTTTTCGCTAATGCTAACTGCCGCATCGAAATGTCCTGTTTTTATTGTAGGTTTGCTAATAGTTTAGACTATTTAACTAATTTTACAGCCCAAAAAAGGAGTAAAGCATTATTTTTAAGTAATTTATTGAAAATGCCCTGTTCGACAACAGAATTTTGCTAGCATGCAATTGAAATTTATAGCTTTGTTATGATTCGGTTTATTTAGATTAACGGCGTACAAAGCATGATAAACTATTTAATTAAATGGCTTAACATATAGCGAGTAAGCGCTGCTGAGCACTAAAAAGTTGATAAATTGCGTTTCTTTATTACTTGTTCTAAGACAAACAACCGACAAGCTTCTATATTACTAATATGTACATCCCAAATCACAATAGATAAGCAGCTAATTTACAGCGTATTTTGTAACGAGTTAATTATAATAATAAATATCAACAAGCGATGACCATGCAGCAAGACACATTTGATTTTGACCAAATAATTATAGGCTCTGGGTTTGGTGGCTCAGTGAGTGCGCTACGCCTAAGCGAAAAAGGTAACCGGGTTTTAGTACTTGAAAAAGGCCTTCGCCGAGACGATAAAGAATTTCCAAAGACCAACCTAGATATCAAAAATTATATGTGGCAACCAGAAATTGGCTTAAAAGGCTGCATTCAATTTTCGTTTACCAGCAAAGTCACTGTGCTGCATGGTGTGGGTGTTGGCGGTGGTTCACAAATTTATGCCAATGTGCACCTTATTCCTGATGATGAGGTGTTTCAATCTCCAGCTTGGACACGCATAAAATCAGACTGGAAAGAAAGCCTAATGCCCTACTATGGCCTTGCACAGCGCATGTTAGGCAGTGCCAAAAATACCTATACCAATGTTGCCGATCACACCCTTAAAGAGATTGCCGAGCAGATGGGTCAAGGTGACTCGTTCAAAACCGTGAACACCGGGGTGCTTTTTGCAAAGCCCGGCGAAGCCTATAACAAAGAGCTACCCGACCCTTACTTTAACGGCGATGGCCCAAGGCGAAATACCTGCCATTACTGCGGTAGCTGCATGATTGGTTGTCGCCATAATGCCAAAAACACCTTGATGAAAAACTATCTTTACTTTGCCGAGCGCAATGGCGTAGAGATAAGACCAAGCTCTAAAGTAATCAAAATCACCCCGCTTAATGCAGATGGCAGCGCCGGATACAAAATTAAGATTAAAGATACCAGTCATCGCAATAGCCATATTTATACGCTAACAACACGTGGTGTTGTGCTAAGCGCGGGGGTAATGGGCACCGTGCCTTTGCTTTTAAAAATGCGCGATAAAGACAAAACACTACCTAATATTTCAGCTTGGCTGGGCCAGCAAATTCGTACAAATTCAGAAACCCTCACCACCGCGAACAATACCACTAAAAAAGTTGATGATGGCGTTGCGATCAGCTCATTTATTTCGGTCGATAAAGACACCAACATTGAAATTTGCCGGTTTAAGGAAGGCGCCGATGGCACATGGCTTTATTTACCTTACGTTCCTATGGTGACAGGAAAAGGCCTCAAGCGTATCGCTAAGTTTTTAGTGAATACACTGCGCCATCCAATAAAAACAGCCAAAGTATTGCGGCCAAAAGGCAAAGCCCGCAGCTCGATTCTATTTTTGGTGATGCAAAAATCCGAGGCGTTTATTCACCTTGAATGGCGACGCAAATGGTATCGGTTATTTAAAAACGGCATTACTGCGGTGCAAAAAGACAATGACACACCGCTTAGCGTTAGTTTTCCAAAAGCAGAAGAAGCAACCAAACTCTACGCCGAAAAACTCGGTGGCGTGCCAGGCTCTGCTTTAACTGAAGTGCTCTTTGGTGCCCCGATGACGGCGCATATAATGAGTGGAGTCGCCATGGGAACTGATGCCTCTAACGGCGTAGTTGATAGCTCTGGAGAAGTGTTCGGCTATCAAAACCTACGAGTTATTGACGGCTCAATCATACCGGGTAATTTAGGGGTAAACCCATCATTAACCATTACCGCATTGTCTGAATACGCAATGAGCCAAATACCGGTATTCGATGCAGCCCGAGCCAGTAAGATAAAGCCAATAGTGTTCAGTGAGCCGCGCGAAGGCCTAGTATCTGCGCTTACGGGTTCAGGCGATTTAGCAAAGTCGATTGCTGAAAAACAAAAAAGCCGTGCATAAAGCACGGCCTAATTTGATCAATAGCAATTAGATAACTGATAGCTCTACAGCAATGTTACCGCGCGTTGCGTTTGAGTAAGGGCATACTTCGTGCGCTTTATTAACAAGTTCAAGAGCGGTGTCTTTATCAAGATCACCCACCGATACCGCAAGCTTAACAGCAATACCAAAACCACCTTCGATAGGACCAATTGATACTTCAGAGTTAATGTGAGTATCTGCCGGTAATTTAATTTTTGCTTGGCCAGCCACTAACTTTAATGCGCCGATAAAACAAGCCGCGTAACCTGCTGCAAATAATTGCTCAGGGTTTGTACCTTGACCATCATCACCACCTAACCCCTTAGGAGTTGATAGTGCCACATCTAAGCGGCCATCATCTGATTTTGCTGTGCCTTCACGGCCACCTGTTGCTGTTGCTTTTGCTGTGTATGCGACGCTTTGTAGTTCTTTCATGATTACTCTCCTAATTGAGTGAAAATATACTTTGCATGCAAAATATATTAGATCAGCTTTTTCGGGATTGCAAATACTTTGTATGCAAATTAAAATGCTCGTATTGAATTTTGAGGACCGAGTATGAAATACCCACAGCTAAAATTAGATAACCAGCTATGCCATCGCTTATATATGGCATCGAATGGGATTGCCCGTGCGTATCGAGATTCTCTTAATCAATTAGATTTAACCTACCCGCAATACGTCGTGATGATGGCGCTGTGGGAAAAAGATCAGATCAGCATTGCTGAATTACTTGAAAAAACCGCTATTGATGGCGGTGCGATGACGCAAATTTTAAAAAAAATGAGCGACAAAGCATTGTTGTCGATCACCAAAGATAACCAAGATAAACGCAAACGACTCGTGCAGCTCGAAGCCAAAGGCAAGGCAATGCAAGATCAAGCTGCCGATATACCGTCGCAAATTCGTTGTCGCTTCCCAAGCATTAACGAACAACAAGCACTGCAACTGATTGAATTACTCGATTTAGTAAATAGTGACCTCAATTAACAAAAATTATTTGAAAGTGAATTTGGATTACACCTCTTTTTAATATAATTCTATACGCTATAGTGTTCAAAACTCATCAATACGGACACCATCATGAAAGCATTTGGATACACTACAGCAACCCCAACGTTATCGGACTCATCACTACAAGCGATTGAATTACCTGATCCCGTTGCCACAGGTCACGACATTCTTGTAGCCGTAGAAGCAATTTCAGTAAACCCCGTTGATACTAAAATTCGCGCTAATGTATCACCAGACAATGGCTACAAGGTTATTGGTTGGGACGCTGTGGGAACCGTTAAAACTGTTGGCGACAAAGTGTCGTTATTTAATGTCGGTGACCGTGTGTTTTATGCTGGCGACTTAACGCGCCAAGGTAGTAATGCTGAGCTGCAACTTGTTGATGAACGCATTGTTGGTCTTGCACCAACAAGCCTTAGTAATAGTGAAGCAGCCGCCCTGCCCTTAACCAGTATTACTGCGTGGGAGTTATTGTTTGACCGTTTACAAATTGAAAAATCTAAAAACAATAAGCCAGCCTCTGTATTAGTGATAGGTGCCGCAGGTGGTGTAGGCTCAATTTTAGTGCAGCTTGCCAAACAGCTTACCAATTTAACCGTAGTTGGTACTGCCGCACGAGAAGAAAGCGCCAACTGGCTTAAAGACTTAGGTGTTGATCATGTGCTTGATCATAGCAAAAACCTTAACGAGCAGCGTCTTGCGGCCGACTTGAATGAATTTGATTACGTAGTGAGCTTAACGCACACCGACCAACATCTAGATAGCATTATGGAAGTGATCAAGCCACAAGGTAAATTGGCACTGATCGACGACCCTGCAAGCTTTGATATTTTAAAGTTAAAGCGTAAAAGTATTTCGTTGCATTGGGAATTTATGTATACCCGCTCAATGTTCCAAACCGATGATATGATTGCCCAGCATCAGCTTCTTTCTGAGCTCTCAACCTTAGTTGATAACGGCACAATCAAAACAACATTGGGTGAGCATTTAGGTAAGATAAACGTAGCAAACCTTATTAAAGCCCATGGGATTTTAGAATCTCACAAAGCTCGCGGAAAACTTGTGTTGGAAGGGTTTGAGTAACGAGGAATAAGTTGCGAGGTGCGAGATACGAGAGTAAAGAAGCGAGGTGCGAGGCACGCGCATGTAGCAGCGATTTTACATCGCGTTTTATTCTCGAATCGCTCCTACCTCACCAATAACGCGGCATAAAGCCGCTGCTACCCGTAGGCGTCACGCTTGCTTGGCGCGCGAAACAAAAAATTAAGATTCAAGTTACGAGATACGAGGTGCGAGATACGAGAAGCGAAGTGCCAGCTTGTAGCAGCGATTTTACATCGCGTTTTATTCTCGTATCCTCCTACCTCAACCATGTCGCGGCATAAAGCCGCTGCTCCCCGTAGGCGTCACGCTTGCTTGGCGCGCGAAACAAAAAGTTAAGATTCAAGTTACGAGATACGGAGGTGCGAGCATGTAGCAGCGATTTCACATCGCGTTTTTCCTCACTCAACAATAATAACACGCATCATTAAAGTGCATTACAGTACTTACCTTTCACTATTTTAGTGCCTAATATCAGGAACGCCCTTACCGCCGAATATTAACCAATTGATTTTTAATACATTTAAATTTAATGACGGTTTGGCACAGATCTTCCAATAGCTAAAATGAACTGGCACTAACAAGGAGACTAACGTGACTAACTTCTTTCACACTCTTTATCTACTTTGGCGGTTAGACATCAGCACATGGCAAATGCATGAAGCAAACGATCCGCATAATACTGCAGATTTGGAGCGTCGCTATGTTAAATAATGATCCCGCATTTATTGAAGCACTTAAAAAAATTTCGGTTCATCAACTAACAATTACCGAAGCGTCGGCGCAGTACGACATTCCTAAGCGTGTGTTATACAAAGCTGCACGACAGCAACAAGTTAAACAGAACAAGCAAAAGGCGTATTTAATTGCTACCCAGAAGCGTTTGCAGCAAAGCTTACGCAATGTAGAAATGGAGTTAGCTAGCTTCAGCTAAATAATTTCTGTATGGTTAAAATTTACGCACAACAATGATGGAATAAGTATGCACGCAGTAGAAGTAAACTTTGATGGCTTAGTGGGGCCTACTCACAATTACGCGGGATTATCGTATGGCAATGTCGCTTCACTAAGTCACGCCTCTTCGCATTCAAACCCCAAAGAGGCCGTGCTACAAGGCCTTGAAAAAATGAAGGCGATGCACGAATTAGGTCTAGAGCAAGGTATTTTTGCTCCTCATGCTCGCCCCGACATTAATGTGCTAAAACGCCTAGGCTTTAAAGGCAGCGATAAGCAAATAATCGAAAAAGCATTTAAGGCAGATCCGATACTATTAAGAGCATGTTACAGTGCATCAGCAATGTGGACAGCCAATGCAGGAACAATTTCACCTTCTGCCGATACTCTTGATGGCAAAGTGCACTTTACGGCTGCTAACTTAAATAACAAATTTCACCGCTCACTAGAGCCCGTGACAACTACGGCATTGTTAAAAGCCATGTTTAACGACGAGCGTTATTTTAGCCATCATACTCACTTACCAGATCAAGGCTTTTTTGGTGATGAAGGCGCAGCAAACCATAATCGCCTATGCGACAGTCATGCAGATACAGGGCTTGAGCTTTTTATATATGGTGCAAGTAGTTTTAATAGTGCCTTACCAAAGCCTGTTAAATTTCCTGCAAGACAAACACTTGAAGCATCTCAAGCAATTGCCCGCTTACATCAACTAAAACCAGAAAATCAGTTATTTATTCAACAGAACCCTGATGTAATAGACCAAGGTGTATTCCATAACGATGTAATTGCGGTGGCTAATGGCAATGTACTTTTGTGTCATGAACAAGCATTTTTGAACCAGCCCAGTGCGCTTAAGCAAATTAAACAGGCTTACCTTGGCAATAAACCACTGCATATTATTGAGGTGCCAACCAATAAAGTAAGTATCACAGATGCCGTGAGCAGCTATTTGTTTAATAGTCAGTTGATCACTTTGGCTGATGGCAATATGTTACTTGTTGCACCAAAAGAATGTCAGCGTAATCAAGCGGTACACGACTATATTCAAGAAATGGTTTTAGCGGATAATCCAGTTCAACAGGTGCGCTTTTTTGACTTGCGCCAAAGCATGCAAAATGGCGGTGGCCCTGCTTGTTTACGCTTGCGTGTTGCGCTCAATACTGACGAACTAGCCGCGGTCAATCCGGGTGTACGATTCAGCGAAGAAAAATATACCCAACTAGTAAGTTGGGCGAATAAGCATTACCGTGACTCGTTAAGTAGTGACGACTTTGCCGATCCAACGCTTTTAACCGAAAGCTATCAAGCACTTGATGAGTTAACCAGCTTACTTAACTTAGGCTCTGTGTATCCATTTCAACAAGAATAAATAATGAAAATTAAAGCTGTACACTCTATTAAAGGGGTGTCTAAATCACTCAATAATTTACTGATTGATAGCGTTGCCAGTGGCGCATCAATCGGCTTTATTGCCCCGCTATCATTACAGTCAGCACATGACTACTGGCAAGGGGTCGATGGCGATTTAGCAACGCCTTACCGAAGGCTTTACCTTGCCCTTGATGGTGATACGGTGATTGGCTCAGTGCAGCTTTCTTTATGTGCTAAAGCCAATGGCGCTCACCGCGGTGAAGTAGAAAAGCTCATGGTGCACAGCGAATATCAAGGTAAAGGCATCGCAAAGCAGCTAATGTCCAATCTAGAAAACGATGCCTATACTTTAGGCATTAAGTTACTGGTACTTGATACTCGCCAAGGTGATACCGCCTCTTATCTCTATCGTAAACTTAATTATTTAGAGGCAGGCACAATCCCAGACTTTGCGAAAAGCTCAACAGGCGAGCTCGATGCTACCGTGTACTTTTATAAGCAGCTTACGTAAATCGCTTAATAGACCTTTCCATATAACCATAAAGTCGACTAATAAAATTTTTTAATACCACTAAAATAGTATTGCGAATTTCTATTAGGAGCGATAAATGGCGCTATCAATAAAGGAACGGGTACTTTTTTTAGCCTTACTTCCCCCTTTGCTCATTGCGATTATGCTGACACTCTACAATTATGTGCAATCAAAACAAAGTGGCGCACAAACAGTAGAAAGTTTTGCTACACAAATGGAAAGCGATCGTAAATCTGAAGTCAGCAATTACCAAAAAATTGCCATGAGTTCAATTGCTCATCTAATAGCTCAAGATAATGGCTCTAATACTGAGGAGCTACAAGATAAGGCAAAAAGCATTTTACGTAACTTACGCTTTGATGATGCTGGTGATACAGGTTATGTATTTGTCTATGACGTTGAAGGCGTCAACGTTGCTCATGGCGTTAACGCCTCACTTGAGGGCAAAAACCTTTATGATTTTAAAGATCCTAATGGGGTTTATTTGATACGAGAGCTCATTGATGCCGCAAAAAGAGGCGGTGGCTATGTACAGTATTCTTGGAAAAATACCAATGGTAGTGTGAACCCTAAACTCGGTTATGCCGCTTTAGTACCTAAATGGAATTGGGTACTAGGAACGGGTTTTTGGATCAGTGGCCTTGAACAACAAGTTGCAATGACAGAACAACGAGTTAATGAAGGTATCGATAATGCCTTTATAAACACAGTTATCGCTTCAGTATTCGCAGTAGCAATTACCGCAGCTATTGCAATGGTGGTATCGCGCAGTATTACCAACCCTCTTCACACAACCGTGCTAGCAATGAACGATATATCACAAGGTGATGGTGATTTAACCCAACGATTAATGGTTAAACGAGACGATGAGCTCGGCAAACTTGGCAGTTCATTTAACCGCTTTGCTGATGACGTGGGTAAAATGGTTATTGATATTCGCCAATCATCGCAATCGATGAATCAAGCGTCACATAAACTCAACGAGCTTCTTGCCAATATGCATGCTGGTATTAATCGTCAACATGAAGAAAGTGAGCAAGTTGCAACGGCAATAAACGAAATGTCGGCGGCGTCAATGGAAGTCGCACGAAGCGCTCAAGAAGCATCAACTGCAGCAGAACATGCCGATCATCTAGTAAAACAGGCTAATAACCAGTTACTTATCGCTATCAAAGTAATTAACGGCCTTGCTAAGCAAGTTGATGAAGGTGCCAATGCCGTTGATCAGCTAAATCAGCAATCTAGCCAAATTGGCAGTGTACTCGATGTGATCCGAAACATTGCAGAGCAAACTAATTTACTGGCACTTAATGCAGCAATTGAATCGGCACGTGCTGGCGAAGCTGGCCGAGGCTTTGCGGTGGTGGCTGATGAAGTGCGTACCCTTGCCAAGCGAACTCAAGATAGTACCCACGAAATAGAGGCAATGATTGAGCAGGTTCAACAAGGAACAACAACTGTCAACAGCATTATGCAATCAATAAAATCAGGAAGTGCAACCAGTGTGAACGAAGCAAGCGAAGTCGAAAAAGCGCTCAATGAAGTACTGCTTTCGGTTAATACCATCACCTCGCAGAATGCACAAATTGCCACTGCCGCTGAAGAGCAAACTTCAGTTTCAGAAGCGATTAATCAAAACATGACCACTATTGTTGATATTGCCAACAAGACTGCTAATGATACCGATGTTGCGACCTCATATATGGATGAATTAAATAACACCGCAACGCAGTTAGAACAGAATGTAAGTCGATATAAAACTTAAATATTTAACGATTGTTAAGCAGGTAAAAATAACCTGCTTAACAAAAATCATTGGTTTTTTGTAACGTTTTTAGCCAGTCAAATAAGTCGTTATCATAGCGTTTTAGTCGCTGTTGGTGCTTATCATTTAGACTATAAAAAGGTGCTATACATATACGCTTCTCAGCCATAACTATCACAGTACGAATGCCTAACACTGAATAGTGATGAATCGACTGTACTTTTTTTGCATCCATTTGACGGCATTGTCCCAGTAAATTACGGTAATGCACACCATGGCGGCACACAGTAAAATTACGTTTAGAATTAACAACTAACAAACCTAATAACAGCGAAATGCCGCAAACTAAAAAACTAAAAATAAAACTACTCACTTCTGCTTTGCTATTAATAAAACCTACCAATAAAAGCATGTTAAGTGCACTTAACAGTGCAAAGCTCCTAGATTCATAGCGTTTCTCTAAATCGATGACTGTCATTCTTGTTCCTAAGATTTTATTTTTTGCCATGTTGACAACAAAATGTGGAAGAAAAATGGATTTGTTCATTATTGAGATTTTATTTGCCGGTTTTTATTAAACTGCCTTTCACTAGCTTTTAAAAAGGTACAAACGCGCGGAACTTAACTCAGTTAAAGCAATTCAACTTACATTAAGTTTTGGTGACTAAACTATTAATAAATTTTTAGAACACAAGGGAAGAAACAATGAACTTCAAAACTACATTACTTAGCAGCGCCGTTTTATTTGCACTTGTTGGTTGTGGCTCAGACAACGACAAAAAAGAAACTGTAGATCCGCAGCCACAAACTGCGCAATTCACGCTTGGAGTTTCTGACGCCCCAGTAACAGGTTTAAAAGCTGTGAATGTTGTGTTCGATTCAATCACACTTAAAAGCCAAGGTGGTGAAGAGTTCACTTTCGAAACTCGTGAGCAAGATGATGAAACCATGCCTGAAATGGTTAACTTACTAGATTACACAGGTGATGACATTTTCTCATTATTAGAAAATGAAGAAGTGCCAGCAGGTGATTATCAATGGATCCGTGCCGATGTTATTAATGGCGACACAAACGATTTAACTAAGACATCGCATGTTGTGTATGAGGATGACAGCATTGCACCACTTGTTGTTAAACGCAAAGGCAACGATGGTATTGGTGAAATCCAACTTGATGGCTTCACACTTAACCAAGCTGGTAATGATTTTGTTCTTGAGTTTGACCTTAAAAAGTCATTAGTTGACCCACAAAATAGCGACGAGATCTTCTTAAAACCTCGCGGTGTGAGATTAGAAAACTTAGCTGAATCGCAAGACATTGAAGGCACGGTAAGCGAAGAGCTAATCGCTTTTTGTGAAACAGATAACATAGACATTGCAATGACTGATGGCTCGTTTGGTCACGCTGTTTACCTATACAACAGCGATATAGAAATGCCAATGGACAACTACGAAGAAAGCGAAGACGACACGCCCGCTGATGCGCCACTTGCAACCGCTAACGTTGTTTTCGATAACGAAGATAACCAATACGAATTTGAACTTGCGTTTGTAAAACCAGGTGACTACCAACTAGCTTACACCTGTGCAGCACATATTGATGATGCCGAAACTCAAGACGAAGCATTTAATCTTTATCAAGTTAAACCAATTACAGTCACAGCAGGTGAAGATTTAGACGTATCTTTCACTGTTTCTGAATAAAGTCATTATAACTTTCTTACCAGCATAGCCTCCCCTTGAAGCTATGCTGGTTTTCTCGTTGTTACTATATGAATATGTTAATATTATAAGCCTTACCTAAACAGCCTAGGCTTTGTTATGACATCGCGTATTCTAAAATCGATTTTTTACTCATCTTTTCTATTAGGTTCTGCCGTATTTTTGCAAGGCTGCCAAGAGCAACCTCAATCTGATCATATCGCCGTCACTGGTGGGCTTATTCAAGAGCAGCAGCAAGGGCGATTTATTGCGTATAAAGGCATTCCCTATGCAGCAGCTCCAGTGGGAGAGTTACGCTGGCGAGCACCGCAACCTGTGCCAAAGTGGCAAGATGTAAAAGTACTGAGCAATTTCGCCCCTGACTGCATGCAAAAGCCGTTTGCAGCAGATGCTGCACCGCTTACAACAGCTCCTTCGGAAGACTGCCTTTATCTAAATGTATTTAAACCGACTAAACACAGCGATACACCTTATCCTGTAGTCGTCTGGATACACGGCGGTGGCTTTGTAAATGGCGGCGCATCACCCGCTGTTTACTCAGGTGAAAGCTTTGCTAAACAAGGGATTATTTTTGTTAGCTTTAATTATCGATTAGGCAGATTTGGCTTTTTTGCTCACCCTGCACTTGCTCGTTTTGAAAACGATGCATTGGGTAACTACGCATTAATGGATCAAATTGCGGCTCTTGAGTGGGTGAAACAGAATATTGCTCAATTTGGTGGTGATGCTTCAAAAGTGACACTCATGGGAGAATCTGCTGGCGGTGCATCGGTACATGCGATGATGCAAACGCCTGCAGCAAATAACTTATTTCAACAAGCGATTATTATGTCTGCTGGCGGGCGAGAGTTATTTAACGAGTTGCCACTTTATAGCAATGATGACTCAGTATTAAGCGCCGAAAAAATTGGTGAAAACTTTGCCAAGCAGCACACTATCTTAGGAAGTGATAAGAATGCGCTGGCGGCACTACGTGAATTATCTGCTGAAGAAGTCGTTGGAAACCTCAACCTAAGTACATTAAACAAACAAAGTACTAATGAGTCTACTTACGTAGGTGGGCCAATTATTGATGGCACCATCATCAATTCGGCGACAGAAGCGCGCTTGAGTAAAGGCACATTTAGCCATGTTACGACCATGGTTGGCACAACAGATATGGATTTAGGCTTTGCTAATTTTGCTTCTAAAGAGGCGTTATTCGCAAGTTTTGCTCCACACAGTACACAAGCAAAAATGACTTACGATGCAAGCGGCGAAACGCCATTGCCTTTACTCAATTACCAAGTTGGACAGGATGCTTTAATGCAAGAGCCTGCAAGGTTCGTTGCAAAACGTGTGACAGATATGGGGAAAGATGCCTTTTTGTATCGTTTTGGTTATGTGGCGCAAACCTTAGATAAACCAGGTGCAGAGCACGCCAGCGAAATTCCATACTTTTTTAATACTATGGCAGCGAAATATGGTCATGTCACCACTGAGCAAGATAAGCAAGCCGCTAAAATAATGCACCGTTATGTGACGAATTTTATTAAATTAGGCACACCAAATGGCCCCGGCCTACCAACATGGCAAGCATATAAAAATGATGAGTCTTTTATTTTGCAAATGAGTAAATCAGGGACTGCAGAATTTTTACCAGACCCCTTACAAGCGCGGTTAAACATCACAGCAATAAAAGCTGAACAACAATAATGAAATAAGGCGCTAAATTAAGCGCCTTATTTTTATCCCTGCTGCTGGATATATTCAAGCGCAGTCATTTTTTGGTATGTCACATTAGGATGAAATACATGGGTAGGTTCGGGGTCAACTACTTCAATGGGTATGCCCTGGCTGCGTGCTATATCGAGTGCCATTTGCGTAATATTGACGCTAAAAGAGGTGCCTATAAACACAATTTTATCGGCATCGAGCATACGCTGTTGCGCCTCAGAAATTCGATAAAGTTCAGTGTAGTACTCATCAAATAACAACACGTAAGGCTTAAACGATTCGTTTAGCTTGGGGCTTTCATTATTGATATTGAACACCTCAAGCAATGAGTTGTGTAGGTTGTCTTCGTTGACCTTATCCCATGGCGCATTGAAGGCCATCACATCATCACCTTGATGGTGAAACAGTGTCATTTGATCCAAACGACCATGAATAGCAATATAATCCGTGTTACCGGCTTTGCCATCGAGGCCATCAATATTTTGTGTAATAAGGTTTTTATCGCTCAACCAATGATGCACCTCATTGGGCCCATGGTGTCGATACGTTGCAAAGCGATGATAATACCAAGCTAAAAATTCTCGCGGATTGTTTTCGTACATGGCGCGGGTTGCCATTTCCATCGGCGTATAATTTTTACTGCCTATGGTCCAAAATCCATCTTCGCCACGAAAGGTCGGTATACCGCTTGCGGCACTGACTCCGGCACCTGTGATATAAAGTGTATTCATAGTGATAATTCGACCTTATAGCCAAGTGCATCGGCAGTCACTTGTTGATTATTGTCCATACCACCAATACGGTACAAACTACCTTGATGCTCTAATAAACCACGATGATCCATACTTGCAGTTTTAGCTTTTGGCATCATTTGCCAGTTGTTTTTATCAATATCAAAACGCCAAACATGATTACTCGCCGGTGCTGGCTTACCGTTGTATCCTATACCATTGTAGTTATATGGGTTTGCAGAACCGCCCAACATATAGATATCACCATTAAAACTGGTTGCAGCCATACGATAGTGGGCAACACCTGTTGGATGTGGCACGGTACGCCAATCTATTTTTAATGGATTATTAGCATCAATAGTGCCTTTTAAACACTGTGCAACCGCAGCAAAAGAACGACGTTTATCTGCATTGGCCTGCGTTTTTACACCATCACACACTAAAATTGTGTTGCCACTAATTGCCGCTGCTTGACCAAATACTGGCTGGCCTAAAAATGGCGAAGCCTGTTGCCAAGTATCTGTTTTGGTGTCATAAACCTGTACTAAGTTAACATTACCATCGTTATGCCAACCACTGACTAAATAGATGTAACGTTGTTGGTATGAAAGCGCCACACTGTCATCAACAGGCACGGGCATATTGGCGAGTTGCGTGTAAGAATTCGTAAGTACATCGTAGCGATATACATCAGGGGTAGAAATTTCTTGATGATCCGCACTTACAGTATAGCCACCAAATACATAGGCGTGTTTACCAACACCCACTGCGGTGCTCGCTAAACGTCCAACAAGAGGCTGGCTACTCGGTACCGCTTTTGCTGTTCGCCATGCCGACTCACCAACTTTGAGTACCCATACTTTATTGTGAATATCATGGTGTGCTTTCCCTTTTCCTATTCCCATAAAACTTAGGAAATAAGCTTGTTCATTTACAACAACTTTAGCGACAGCATTATTTGCAACTGCTTCGGGTAAGGCAGGAATTGTTGCAAGCGCAACAGAAAATAATAGGCTCATATCATGATAAAATCAGCTAAAAAACATCGCATAAGAATACCATTTTATGAGCCTGAGAAAAGTATCAATAAGCGATACTTATACGTTGATTTAAATGCGCTGCAGACTGCGCTTCATCAAGCATTGCTTTCGCATAGTCGGTTACTGATATTTTGCTTTCGCCGTTGGCATCAGCAAAGAAGCTATCACCACCAACACGGTATGGGCGCTCTGACTCACCAGGATAAATAACCGCAGCTGGTGATACAAACGTCCATGGCGTATCTGTTGTTGACGCTTTAAATACTTCAAGTGCTTCGCCTTGAGCGATTGCTTCTGCTTTGTATTCAGCAGGAAAATCAGGGCTTGATACAAGCGTTACACCCGGTGCAACTTCTAAGCTACCTGCACCACCCACCCATAAAATACGCGTGCCAGTACCGGCAAATGCATTCAGCAATTGCTGTGCTGTGTTTGCTACAATTTCATGGTTACCTAATGCGCGACCACCAATTGCCGCAATAACAACATCACTACCTGCAGCAGCACTTGCAATATCGTCTTTTGTTAAATCAAATTCAGTTACAGTAACATTATCTTGCGTTACTTTACTTACGTCTCTTACTAACGCATTAACTTGATGACCACGTGCTAATGCTTCTGATGTAATGTGGCTGCCAATCCAACCTGTTGCGCCAATAACTGCTAATTTCATGAGGAATTCTCCGTTGTTTGTTTCAATGATGGCAGTTTACTTGTTCACTATTTACTGATAAATACACTATATAGATACACATTGTTTCACTTTAAGATACCAATGGATAAACTCAACTCAATTACTAGCTTTGTCGAAGTTGCTCGCACAGGCAGCTTTACTCAGGCCGCTGAGCACTTAGGTTTAAGCAGATTACAAGTTTCTAGGCATATTCAAGATATTGAAAAGTGGCTAAATTTAAGGTTGTTTCATCGCACAACACGAAAAGTCAGTTTAACTCTTCAAGGTGAAGAGGCCCTTAGCTATTGCCAGCAAATACTCAATCAAGTGTCTGACTTACAAAGCCGAGCACACAGCCACAATAACGAATTGGTGGGTACCATTCGAGTTGCCTCTCCGATTGGGCTTGGCCAACATAAACTATTTGATGCCATTGAAGAGTTCACCAAACGCCATCCACAGACGCGATTTGAACTGTTACTCTCAGATAGTTTATCGCAGCTGGTTGATGACCGTGTTGATATCGCTTTGCGTTATATCCACCAGCCCGATGAAGGACTCATTGCCCGTAAGCTAATGTATATCGCAACCGCAGTGTGTGCATCAAACGACTATTTAGCTGCGAGCCCACCGATTAATGAGCCAAATGACTTAACTGCACATAATTGCCTTATTCATAACAAACACACTATTTGGCAATTTCAACGCGACGACAACACTCAAAAAGTGACTGTTAAGGGCAACATTGTTGCCAATGATATGGGTGTGCTTTTAAAAGCAGTAAAACAAGGAATGGGGGTGGCTCATTTACCCTGCGATCTCGCCAATGACTATTTAGCATCAGGTGAGCTTATTAAAGTACTACCAGAGCATACAACTATAGGCTCTCATTTATGGGCGGTGTACTTATCGCGTAACTTCCAACAAAATGTGGTCAGAGCGTTCATCGACTTTTTAGCTGAGCACTGGCAACACGATATCTTATAATCCAAATCTGCTGCATGAACGTATAAGCAACAAAAAGGAGTCGTAATGCAGCACTTAGATCATGAAATATCACGCATCATAGAGATGGCGTGGGAAGACAGAACCCCGTTTGAAGCAATAAACCAGCAATTTGGTTTAAATGAAAAAAGCGTTATCGCGTTAATGCGTGAACAATTAACAAGCTCGAGCTTTAAACTTTGGCGAAAACGCGCAGCAGGTAGGCAAACTAAACACTTAAAACTACGAAACCCTGATATCACTCGCGGCTACTGTAAAACCCAGTACAAACATCGATAACGCTACTTGAGTTGTTCAGCAAACTGCCCAACAGCATCAACAACTTTTTGAGCGCCATTTTGTATATCGGCCATCACTTTTCCTGACTCAGTAGCAAGGCTGTAACTTTGTTCTGCCTTGCTTTTACCTAATTGAATGACTCCAACTGTATTTTGTGTAAGCACACGGTTTTGTTGCACCACATCAACAATCTCAATGGTTGCGTTTGAAGTTCTGCGGGCAAGTTGCCTTACTTCATCAGCAACTACAGCAAACCCTCTTCCTTGTTCGCCTGCACGAGCAGCCTCAATTGCAGCATTTAATGCTAATAGATTGGTTTGGTCGGCTATACTTCCTATGCTTTGCACAAGTGAAGCTATTTGTTGCGATTGCTTATCAAGGGCAGCCATTTCTTGCGCTGCTTGTTCCATTTGTTTTGCTAGCGCATCCATAACTTGCACCATGTTATGCAATACTTCAGCACCTTGCTGAGCAATCTTGTCGGTTTCTGTGGAAGTGCTATAGGCTATATCTGCGGCCTGAGAAATAGCCATTTCAAGCTTAACTTGTTCTGTAATGACAGTGGCAAACTTTACAACCTTATAAAGTTCACCTTGCTCATTAAAGATCGGATTATAAGTTGCCTCAAGCCACACAGGATCACCTTGCTTATCGACACGTTTAAAGCGTGAAGCAATAAATTCACCTTGTTGTAGCTTTTGCCAAAAGTCGGCATATTGATCAGAGCCAACTTCATCAGATTCACAAAACATACTATGATGCTTACCAATAATTTCTTGTGCTGTGTAACCAACCCCCGCTAAAAATTGCTCATTTGCTTTAAGCACATAACCATTTAAATCAAATTCAATCACAGCCATTGAGCGATGGATTGCCTTCACTAAATCCTGATTTTCACGGGAAGTTTCAATGGTCCGCGTCAATACGCTTGCATGCAGAGTAATTTTTTGAAATTGCTTATCTTTGTTAACAACACGGTGTAAAAAAACACGCAACCATACTGGGCTATTTTTTGCGTTTATAAGCTGTACAGCTCCCACCCAAACGGTTTGTTCATATAGCGCTTGCTTAAAAAGTTCAAAGTGGGGTGTTTTTCGGGCAGTATCAGGGACAAAATCAAGTAAAGATTTGCCAAGCAATTGTTTTTCAGAATACCCAAGCTCAGTTAATACGTGCTCATTAACCGAGAGGATATAGCCATCTTCATCAAGCTCTAAAGTAAACATACTCTGGTCTAAAGTATCTTTTACTTGCATAACACTAAATAATTCATTCTCTAAATCGGCAATTCTATTCTTCAATGGCTGAGTAAAAAACATGGCTCTTCTCACCTTAAAATCATATGAAAACAACACAGAGCAGTACTCTAAGAACTACATGAGCTGTAACTTTTAATGATTTTAGCCGAATTGAATGAATAAAAACTCAGCTTTTACGACAATAAGAAGTTTCTCGGGTGAAAATAAGAAATAATTTAATTTTTTGAAATAATAAAAAACCTAGTAAAACTAGGCTAAGCATATAAGACTATTTAAGTTTGTTTACAAACTGACCAATTGTATCAACCACCTGTTGAGCGCCATGCTGAATATCTTCCATCACCTTACCCGAGTCATTTGACAACGAGAGCCCTTGCTCAGCTTGTATCTTACCTTCTTCTATCACTTTTACGGTGTTTTTGGTTAGTGACTGGTTGTGTTGTACTACATCAACAATTTCTTCAGTTGCTTTTGAGGTTCTTGAAGCTAACTGCCTTACTTCATCAGCAACCACAGCAAACCCTCGCCCTTGGTCACCTGCTCTAGCTGCTTCAATTGCAGCATTAAGCGCTAGTAAATTGGTTTGTTCAGCAATACTACTAATACTTTCTACGATATTTGAAATTTGCTGTGACTGCTTATCGAGCGCCGTTATTTCCTCTGCAGCTTGCTCCATTTGCTGAGCAAGATCTGCCATCACCTTCATCGTGTTACGCAAAACATCAGCTCCTTGCTGAGCCAGTTTGTCCGTCTCAACCGATGTGCTGTAAGCTATTTCTGCAGCTTGCGTGGTTGCCAGTTCACGGTTTACTTGTTCAGTAATAACCGTTGCAAACTTCATAACTTTATATTGCTCACCAAAATCATTAAAAATAGGATTGTATGACGCTTCAAGCCACACGGTGTTACCGTATCGGTCAACACGCTTGAAACGATCAGCAATAAATTCTCCTCGCCTTAATTGCTGCCAAAACTGCGCATATTCAGATGACTCCACAACCTCTGATTCACAAAAAATACGGTGATGCTTGCCAACAATCTCTTCTTTCTTATAACCCATAGAATCTAAGAACAGCTGGTTTGCATTAATGACTTTTCCTTCAAGATCAAATTCAATAACAGCCATTGAGCGGTTTATCGCATTAATAACATCACTATTTTCACGAGATGTGGCAATTACATCCGTACATACAGAACCATAAATAGCATAATAATTAAATTCACCATGCTCATTTAAAACTGGTTGAACAATAATACACAGCCACTCAACCTGCCCATCATAACGAGCAACCTGCATTTGCCCTACCCAGTGTCGTTGATTTGCAAGTGCATTATTTAAGTCTGAAAACTGATAAGTATTGCGTGATTGAGGGGTTATAATCGTTTGAAAAGGAGCATCAATTAACTTTTCATGTGGATAACCAAACTCATTTAAAAAGTTTTGATTCATGTAAGAAATCGTACGATCTTTACGAAGTTTCAATACCAGCATTTCTTCATCAATGCCTGAAATAAGGCCCTTGAGTGGATGGAGCTCAGCATTTAATGCTGCTATTTCATTTTGTAATGCTTTATTGAACCACATATAACGCCCTAGATTAAATCACTAACATATTGTTGTTAATGTGATTGTAGAACATTCAGTATGAGATGCTAGTTTTGGGCACTTATATCGATAAGGATTAGCAAGCCTGTGAGGTTAATTTGACATACTTGTCGGCTAATTCATCTAGTGACTCTCGGTGATTTGGGTCTGGCTTAATGCAGTCAATTGGACACACACTCACACAGGTAGGATTATCATAATGCCCAACACATTCAGTGCATTTGTTAGGGTCAATTTGATATATCTTCGCCCCCATATAAATAGCCTCATTCGGGCACTCAGGATCACACATGTCGCAGTTAATACATTTGTTATTGATGAGTAATGCCATGACACACCTTTAAGCACGATGATGGAGTATTGCCTTTAAAAGCTAATCTAGAATTCAAAAAGCAGCGAAAATTGCAGCCGCGTAATATAGATGGCTGCGAATGAAGTTTCTTTGATCTAGATCAAACGACAAGCCACTCTGGAAAAGTAATTACTTTGGCCGACAATTCACTTAACCATAAACAATTGCAAACTCCTTAAGTACACTTTAACAGAAGCAAGTTTGCTTATTTAAAACCCTAAAAAGAGCCAACTCATTTTTACTATCCGTTATTTAAAAACACTGTATTTCATATAGTTACCATCTTGACTTTACTTTTTAAGCTCCTGAAATAAAAACAGTTTTTAAATATTTCGTTGCGATAGAAGCTGTCAAAACCGACCCATTCCTCGTTTAATTTTCACACAACTTTTTTAACAATTTATTGATATAGCTGTTGACGTAAACTGCAAATCACACTACCCTTTTCTGGAAGCGCTTTCATAAGGGCGATTTTCAACCTCTTTATGGTAGCGCTTCCAGATGCATTTAATAATCTATTTTCGACAACAATATCATGCCCTAATTGCATGAATAACAATGATAAAAATGAGGGAAACCTGATGCCAAGCCATAACTTCAAAAGAACAAAGTTAGCTTCTAGCTTATCTTTGCTTTTAGGTGCTAGCACCTGCTTTTCTGCCTATGCAGAGCAGTCTGAACACAACGATGACATTGAAGTCATTCAAGTAACAGGATTTAAAGGTAGTATTAAAGAATCAACCCAATTAAAGCGCTACTCTTCAGGTGTTGTTGATGCTATTTCATCAGAAGATATAGGTAAATTCCCAGATACTAACCTAGCAGAATCTTTGCAACGTATTACAGGTGTATCGATAGACCGTAGTAATGGTGAAGGCTCAAAAGTAACAGTACGTGGTTTTGGTCCAGACTATAATATGGTGACTTTAAATGGGCGTACTATGCCAGCAGCCTCACTTCCTGCTGGCGGTGGCTCTCCAAATTCTAGTGCATATGATTTTGCTAATTTGGCATCAGAAAGTGTTAAGTCAGTTGAAGTCTATAAAACCGGAAAAGCAAATATTGCATCAGGTGGTATTGGGGCCACAATAAACATTAATACTGCCCGCCCTCTAGACAATCCAGGTTTAATTACCAATGTTGGTGTAAAAGCTATGCACGATACAACTAATCGTGTCGGCGATGATATTACACCAGAAATCTCAGGTATCTTTAGTTGGACTGACGAAGAAGCGAAGTTTGGTGTATCACTTACTGCAAGCGTTCAAAAACGTGATAGTTCGGCAGCAGGTGCTTTTGTTAACGAATGGAGAACGACTGCATACGACGGCACAATTCCTCAATCTGCAGATGACATCATCATCGAAAATGCACCTGCAATGGGGCAATATTATTCAATGCCTTCCGATCTTCGTTACACAATCGCCGATCGCGAACGCACTCGAACAAACGCTCAGCTAACACTGCAATATAGTCCTGTAGAGTCACTTACCGCAACACTTGATTACACTTACTCTCAACAAGAGTTATTCGAGTCACGTGCTGAGCAGTCAATCTGGATGGATAACTATAAAACGCACTTAATCTTTGATGACAATGCGGTTAAAACACCAATCTACTATAAAGAAGAACGCCGCGATCTATCAACGCGTGACCTAGGATTAGCGTTACAAGAGCTCAATCAACTTAATAAAAATGACTCTATTGGTCTTAATCTTGAATACTTTGTAAATGACCAACTCAGTTTTGTATTTGATGCGCATAGTTCAAAAGCAACGAGTGAGCCCGATGCGCCTTATGGCAGCTGGGTAAATGCAGGGTTAGGAGCGAATATTGTCGCTTCTCAAGAAGTCGATTTTAGTCGTGATTTACCCTCTATGGTGATTGATTTTGATGATTGTAGTCGTACTAATTTAAACTGTAATGGAGTGTTAGACCAAGATGATGTTGGTACTTCTATACTTGATTCTAACTTTGCACGCCAAGAATCAACGGTTGATGAATTCCGATTACTTGGTAAATATGAAATTGAGTCAGGGGTAATAGACTTTGGTATTGAGTCACGCTCAATGGAAAGTCATTCATTGCAGTCACTTACTCGTAATACGATGGGTAACTGGGGTATCGAAAACCCTGGTGAGTTACCTGATGGCTACCTTGACCCGACAAATTTCTTAAGTGAATTAGACGGCTACAATACCTCAGGTTCATTTGATCAAGGTTTCACTGGCAGTGCGTCAGAAATTGGTTATTGGGCAGCAAGCCAATACGGGTTTAATTTTGCAGCAGATGGCGCATTTGCAACAAACCGTACTATTAAAGAAGATATTCAAGCTGCATTTGTACAATATAAGCATCAAGGTGAAATTGGTGATATGCCATTTAACCTCTTAGTTGGTGCTCGTTACGAAACCACAGATATCACATCAACAGCAAATATTGACTTACCAAATGCCGTCGCTTGGGAAGGTAATAACGATTTTAATGTGCGATATGGCACTGACAAACAAGATTACTCTCTAAGCTCTGATTATAATCACTTTCTACCTAGTATCGATTTTGATATTAACGTGGTTGATGATGTAAAAATTCGTGCTTCATATAGCACCACAATCGCACGACCTACTTATGATAATTTAAGCTCTGCAGCAACGGTTGGAGTACCAACGGGGCCAAGTTTAATTCCAGGTACCACTAATGCACCAGCTTCAACGGGTAACCCAGGCTTAGTACCGCTTGAATCAGATAATATCGATGTTTCAGCTGAGTGGTACTACAGCGATGTTAGTTATGTTTCTGTCGGTTATTACAATAAAAAAGTTGATAATTTTATTGGCTTAACACCAATGACTCAAAATTACTATGACTTACGAGATGTTTCAGCAGGTCCCCGCGCTCAAGCAGCAAAAGCTGAACTAGAGGCTAGAGGTCTTGCCGTTACTGACTCAAACCTATTCCAAATGGTTGCGGCTATGGAAAATGGAGTTGCTTTTGATTCAATGACTTATGAAGAATTTGAAGCAGCCTACGATATCTTGCCTAACAGCGATGATCCACTAATGGAATTTACAGCTCAAGTTCCTACTAACAATAAAGACGCAAAAATTGACGGATATGAATTTGCTATCCAACATTTCTTTGGTGATTCGGGCTTTGGTATTCAAGCAAACTACACGATTGTAAATGGCGATGTTGATTTTAATGTCGCAGCAGATCCTACGACAACGCAGTTTGCATTAGTAGGTTTAAGTGACACAGCTAACTTAATTGCAATGTACGAAAATGATAAGTTTCAAGCTCGTATAGCCTATAACTGGCGTGATAAATTCTTAAACAATGCAGCTCGCTATGTAAATGAACCTGCATTTACTGAAGAGTATTACCAGGTCGATTTTAATGTAGCTTATAACTATAGTGAGAAACTCTCTTTCTTTTTAGAGGGAATTAACATTACAGAGCAAGACAACCGCCAACATGGACGATACAAAGCGCAGTTATGGAATTTAGACAAAAATGGTGCTCGCTACAATTTAGGTGTACGTTATAACTTCTAAGCTATTGCTGAAGCAAGAGTATACGGTCTAATAGCAATTTACTTAATATGTGGGCTCTTGGGGATAGAAAGGCGTTATTTTTTAGTTATTCTTAATTAGATATTTTTAACGCTAATAGCGTCAATTTAGATCCCTAAAAGTTCACGATTAGCGTGAATTGATAAAAAGCCGCTCCTATTGAAGCGGCTTTATATTTAAAGTAAGCATATGAGCAAAATAATTAATAATATTGTGATCATTGGCGGTGGCGCTGCGGGGTGGCTTACAGCCGGATTACTAGCAAAAGAACATCCACATCTTCATATCACTCTCATTGAATCTGCTGATATTGGTATTTCTGGTGTTGGTGAAGGCACATGGCCGTCAATGCGAAATACATTACAGCGAATTGGGGTCAAAGAAACTGACTTTTTACGTCAATGTGATGCGTCCTTTAAACAAGGTTCAAAGTTCATCAATTGGCGAGGGGAACAGCAAGGAGATAACTATTATCACCCTTTTATGATTCCTGAAGGCTACTATGAATATGATGTTCATGCTGCTTGGAAGCAATTATTTTCTCATCAAAAATATGCTGATGCTATGAATATGCAAAGCTTTATTTGCCAAGCAGCACTAGCGCCAAAACAGATTAATACACCACAGTATGCTGGTGTTACAAATTACGGCTATCATTTAGACGCTCATAAATTTGCACGCTTTTTAACACAGCATTGTGTAAATACGCTTAACGTAAAGCATATTGTTGATAATGTGATTTGTGCAAATAACGATGAGCAAGGCTACATTAAAAGTGTCAGCACACAGCATAATGGAGCGATAACAGGTGACTTATTTATTGACTGTTCAGGTAGTCAAGGGCTATTAATCGCCAAGCATTATCAAATCCCGTTTTTAGATCAAAGCCACATTCTATTTAATAACACAGCAGTAGCAGCCCAAATACCATACGAAAGCCAATCTCAAAATATTGCCTCTGCGACATTATCAACTGCACAATCCGCAGGTTGGATTTGGGATATAGGTTTACCAACCAGACGCGGAATTGGCTATACATTTAGCGATAAATATTGTGACGAAGCAAGCGCAATAGAAACACTAAAAAGTTACGCGGCACAAACGATAGGCACTCAACAAGCAGACACAATTGAAACACGAACACTTCGTTTTACCCCGGGTTACAGAGAAATATTTTGGCATAAAAACTGTGTCGCGATTGGCATGTCACAAGGATTTATAGAACCATTAGAGGCATCTGCGTTAGCCATGGTTGAACTTAGTATCAGTATGCTAAGTGAGCAGATGCCTGTAGACCAAGATCACATGCAGTTATTGAGTACCCGGTTTAATAAACGTTTTAAATACCGCTGGGAGCAAGTCATTAACTTCCTAAAACTTCATTATGTATTGAGTAACCGTGATGATAATGGTTATTGGCATGCTAACCGCAACCCTAATAGTATCCCACTTGAATTACAGAACCTGTTAACACTGTGGCAGTATCAAGCACCCAGCCGATTTGATTTGGTCGAAAATGAAGAAACCTTTTCTTCTGCAAGTTATCAATATGTGCTTTACGGTATGGGGTTTGAAACCAGTCTAACCACAAAACTTGATGGCCAAAAGTGCCACAAAGCAGAGCAACTATACCAACTCAACCGCAACAAGATTGCACAATACTTACAAAAATTACCCACTAATCGACTGTTATTAGAACAATTACAAGGGAGTAAGGTGGCAACATGAGACAACAATCAATTAAACAGGTGATCATCGCTGGCGGCGGAACTGCCGGTTGGATGACCGCAGCTGCGTTAGCCAAATTACTAAATAAAGATATTAAAGTCAGCTTAGTTGAATCGGACGACATTGGCACCGTAGGTGTTGGCGAAGCAACCATTCCACCTATTCGTACCTTTCATAAATTACTAGGTATTGATGAAAAACTTTTTATGAAAGCTACCCAAGCAACCTTTAAATTGGGGATCAGCTTCGAGAACTGGCACAAGCCACAAAGTGACTATATTCACTCATTTGGTATGACAGGTAAAGAATGTTGGGCTGGCGAGTTTCATCATTTTTGGTTACATGCAAAAAAAATGGGGAATAAAGACGACTTTGGAGATTACTGCTATGAATTACAAGCAGCTAAACAGGGGAAATTTGGTATTAACCCTCATAACCCAATTAATTATGCATTTCATATGGATGCTAGCCGTTATGCGGCATTCTTACGAGAGTTCGCAGAAAATCTAGGTGTAAAACGCTTTGAGGGCAAAATTGAACGAGTAAATAAACATGCTGATAATGGCTTTATAAAGAGTTTATTGCTCGATGACGGCACAGAGATAACGGGTGACTTCTTTATTGATTGCACTGGTTTTAAAGGTTTACTGATAGAGCAAGCCTTACATACTGGTTATGAAGACTGGTCACATCTATTACCTTGCGATAGTGCAGTAGCAGTTCAAACGAAAGGGACACCCGAAATCGCTCCTTACACGCGTTCCATTGCTCATCAATCAGGTTGGCAATGGCAAATTCCTTTACAAAATAGAGTTGGCAATGGCTTAGTCTATTGTAGCCGTTATTTATCAGACCATGATGCAACTCAGTTATTATTAAATAATCTAAGCAGTGAAACTCTCACCGAACCAAAAATTATCAAATTTAAAACTGGCCGACGACGCAAGGGTTGGAACAAAAACTGTTTAGCGCTGGGTCTTGCCAGTGGTTTTTTAGAGCCTCTTGAATCAACCAGTATCCACCTCATCATGACTGGGATTATTCGCTTTATGCGATTATTTCCTTTTACAGGCATAACCCAGCACGCTATTGATGAATACAATAAACAATTACAGTCAGAGCTTGAAAGTATTCGTGACTTTATTGTTTTGCATTACAAAGTCACCGATAGGGATGACAGTGAATTTTGGCAGCATTGTAAAACAATGGAAACACCTAAGTCACTTGCTCATAAAGTCGCATTGTTTAAAGAGACTGGACGGGTTTTCTTAGATGATGGTGATATTTTCCGCGTCGACTCTTGGGTGCAAGTCATGCTTGGGCAAGGCATAATGCCAGAGCAATACCATCACGTAGCTTCTTTGATGAATGATAAAGAGCTAAGCCGATTTATGCAGGGGATCAAACAGCAAATAGCGCAACGCTTACAACAATTACCGACACATAGAGCGTTTATTGAACAATACTGCCCTGTAGATACTTAAGTCTAAAAAAGGCATTACTATTGCTAAAATATTTATAATTAAACAAACTGTAAAGCCACATCAAAAATGTCGGCTTTACCTTAATTGTAAGCTAAATGATGTCTCTTTTGACGATACTTATAAGCGTTAAACCTTCCTAACTATTGAAGAGCTGAGCGTGCTGGCTGTAAAAAGTTAAAGCTAGCAACATAATACAGCACCTAGCTTAGTTACGTCGTTATTAGCTCTTAAATTAGCGCTAAACTTATAAAACCAACAAACCATTAACCTATTAATTATTAAAAGATAAAGCAGATTTTCACTGTATATTTAGGGCTAAATAAAATAAACGGTTGACCGTTTGCAGATTAGCCTCTAACCTAAATATGGAAGCGCTACCACAAAACACCAAACATCCTTATAGGGTGTCACGGTAATTTTATGGAAGCGCTACCATAAAATTTTAAATTTAGCCGCAAGATTTACTTGCTCTTGTTTACCAAAGGTTTCATTTCATGACTCAGCTCACGTTACCAAAAAACTCAACAATGCTTAGCAAAGACTTTATCTATGGCGTTGCGACAGCTTCGTTTCAAATAGAAGGAGCTGCCGATAAGCGCCTTCCATGTATTTGGGACACCTTTTGCGCGACTCCAGGAAAAATCGCTGATAACTCAAATGGTAATTTCGCTTGCGAGCATGTCAAAAAATGGAAAGACGATATTGAACTAATCGACTCTTTGGGTGTAGATGCTTACCGTCTTTCTATTTCATGGCCAAGAGTCATAAAATTAGATGGCACTTTAAATCAAGAGGGTATTAACTTTTACATTAATATTTTAGACGAGTTAATGCGTCGAAATATTAAAGCATTCGTCACTTTATACCACTGGGATTTACCACAGCATTTAGAGGATAAAGGCGGCTGGTTAAATCGCGAAACTGCTTACGAATTTGCGCATTATGTAGACCTAGTTAGTCAGGCCTTATCAGGAAAAGTCTATTCATACGCGACCTTGAATGAACCTTTCTGCAGCTCTTATTTAGGCTATGAAATTGGTGTTCATGCCCCTGGGATCAAAGGCCGAGAATTTGGACGTAAAGCTGCCCACCACTTGCTGCTTGCACATGGCTTAGCTATGAAAGTACTAAATAAAAATAGCCCAGAGTCACTTAACGGTATCGTACTTAACTTTACTCCTTGTTATCCTGTATCGTCTAGCGAAGCCGATTTAGCTGCTACAGCTTTTGCTGATGACTACATAAACCAATGGTATATGAAACCTGTAATGCAAGGAGCTTACCCTGACATTATCGAACAGTTGCCAGCCGCTCATAGACCTGACATTCTAGCTGGCGATATGGAGATTATTTGCCAACCATTAGACTTCTTGGGCGTTAACTTTTATACCCGATTACGTTATGAAGCAAGTGACACTGATTATTATCATGAACTGCCTCATCAAGCGCCAATGACAGATATCGGCTGGGAGATATATCCACCAGCATTGACTGAGTTATTAGTCTCTTTGCATGAAAAATATGAGTTACCGCCAATCTATATCACTGAAAATGGCGCTGCGATGGCTGACAAAATGGTAGATGGAGAGGTAAACGATCAAGACCGTGTTGACTATTATAATGCACACCTAAATGCTGTGAATGACGCAAGATTACAAGGCGTAAACATGGCTGGCTACTTTGCATGGAGCTTAATGGATAATTTCGAGTGGGCAGAAGGTTATTCAAAACGCTTCGGAATTGTTCATGTTGATTACGATACACAAGTACGAACAGTAAAGCTAAGCGGTAAAGCATATAGTCAGTTAATCACGCGCCGATAATAAGACAACAATAATGATAAAACACACTCTTCCTATCTACGAAAAAATAGGCTACGCGATGGGCGATGCCGGCGCTAATTTAGTTTGGCGTGGTGCCTTGGCCTATTTAGCCGTTTTTTATACAGACACATTTGGTATTTCTGCCGCCGCTGCTGCGTTACTTTTTTTAGTTGTGCGCTTATCAGATGGCGTGACAGATATAATAATGGGGATGATTGCAGATAGAACGCAAACACGTTTCGGTAAATTTCGTCCTTGGATATTGTGGTCAACTCCTTTTCTAGCCTTGTTTATGGTGTTGTGCTTCACAACACCTGACATAAGCCCAGCAGCTAAGCTATTTTATGCTTATTTCACTTATATAGGGCTCACTCTAGCTTATACGGTAAGTAACGTACCCTACTCTGCTTTAATGGGGGTTATGACTGGTGATGACCTAGAGCGAACTAAACTGTCTGGCTTTCGCTTTGCCGGAGCATTTGCAGGTGGCTTATTAGTTATGGGCTTTTTACCTGATTTAGTTGCATACTTTGGGCAAGGAAATAGCGCACAAGGTTACCAATACACTATGTATGTATTTGCGGCCTTACTCACTGTACTCATGTTAATCACGTTTGTAAGTACAAAGGAGCGCGTTCAACCTGCAACAAACACGCAAGTTTCACTAAAAACTGAGCTAACTGATTTAAGTAAAAGCTTACCTTTTATCATTCTTCCTTTATTGGCGATCACATTATTTTTCTATTATCGCGAGCTCTACTCCGGTTTGTTTTTTGCGGCAACAATGATTTTTATGACTGTCGTAATTCGTCGCTTACTTGCAAGCGATCATAGTAAGCTAAGTGGCACTCAACGAGATATGGTTGATTTACTTACAAATAAACCATGGCTGATCTTATTAGGTATGGGCTTTTTAACAATGATGTTTAATGGCATTAAATATGGTGTCATTGCTTATTATTTTAAATATTACGTAGGTAATGAGCTTTTAACTGGCCAATACTTTATAGCTTTATTAATCGTCTCAATTTTCGGCGCGTTAAGTACAGGAAAATTAGCTGAGATTCTGGGTAAACGTACTTTGTTTATCGCTTCATTATTACTAAGTGCCTTCTTTACCATTTGTTTCTTTTGGCTGCCAAATGATAACCTCAGCCTGATCTTTGTTATGGGTTGTCTGTCTGAATTCTTCGCAGCCATGATGCCTACCCTGTTTTTTACGATGCTTGGGGATAGTGCTGACTATTCTGAGTGGAAAAATAAACGCCGTGCCACTGGCCTCATATACTCAGCAGGAACTTTCGTGCAAAAAACAGGGGGTGGATTTGCCGGAGCCTTAGTGCTTGTTGTACTTGCAAGTTATGGCTATGACGGAATGGACGAAACCACCATTGCACACTCACTCGATGGCATGATACTACTAATGAGTTGGCTACCAGCAGCGTTTGCTCTACTAGCCGCAGCACTGATGGCCTTTTATCCATTAACATCTGAAATGACAGAAAAAATAACAGAAGACTTGGCAATTAGGCGTGCAAGTCTGTAAATTAAACAGTTAAGGTTTATATCAAACAGTAATTATGGCAACTATTTATCAGGTATCAGAGCTCGCTGGCGTTTCTTTATCAACCGTATCTCGGGTGTTAAATGAAAATGATTACGTCAGCAAAAAAACCAAACAAAAAGTCCTCGATGCGATGGAGCAGCTAGGTTACAAACCAAATTCGATAGCGCGCTCTCTTGCTTCAAATTGCACCAATAGTGTGGGGATTTTAGTCTCTGAACTAGACGGTGCATTTTTTGGTGAAATGATGTCTGCTATTGAAGCCCAATTAAGGGCAGCTGGTAAACATGTCATTATTACGCCTGGACACAGTGAAGAAAACAAAGAAAAAAGTGGCTTAGAATTTTTAATTTCTCGTAACTGTGATGCGATCATCGCCCACGTTGAAGCCGTAAGTGATGAATATTTAGTAAAATTAAATAAAGGTAAAACCCCAATCTATCTAATCAGTCGCTATGTAGATCAAATGAAAGAAAACTGCATTAGCCTCGATAACGTAATGGGTGGGTATTTAGCGACTAAGCACTTACTTGAGCAAGGCCATAAACAGATTAATTACATAGCAGGCCCTTTATTCAAGCCAGATGCTTATAACCGACTTGAAGGCCACAAAAAAGCGCTAAAAGAATATGGTATTGCATTTGACGAGCAGTCTCTTTTCGTGGGTGACTTTAAAGAAACAGGCGGATACAAAGGCTTACAGCATTTCTTCAACATCAATAAAGAATTTACAGCTGTTGTATGTGCAAATGATGAAATGGCCTCGGGCGTAATGAAATGTGCAAGAGAGCACAAGCTTGATCTTCCTAAAGATCTGGCAATCATCGGCTTTGATAATGTTCATTTCACAAATTATTTATATCCAACTTTGACGACCGTTGATAACCCTGTCGAAAAAATGGGTATTATGGCCGCGAACTTAGTGTTAAAACAGGTGTATAAACAAAATCGCGCTAATATAGAGCATATATTTACGCCAAACTTGTTGATCCGCGATTCAACAACACGTTTAACCAGATCTTAATAAAAAGCGAATACGATATCGCTTGTTAAAAAGTAACGAACAAAATTGCTATAGAAATGGAGAAGCAGGTGTTTATCGGTGAAGTAGCCAAAAAAACCAATTTATCCGTTAAAACAATTCGCTTTTACGAAGAAAAAGGCCTCATAACAACCCCTCAACGTCAAGGAAAATACCGTGTTTATACAAATGAACACATAGAGGTATTAAAGCTAATCTCAGAAGCAAAATTACTAGGGGTTACACTCGCTGAGTTGAAGGGTTTTATAAAGTATGAAAACGGGCAAGCAAACTGGGCCGAGATTAGAGAATTTTTGTTGCATCTTAAGAGTCGATTGCAAACACAAATTGAGCAGACAAAACAAAAAATCGCCCATATTGATTCATGTGTTGGCCTTATTAACATCAAATAGTTAGTTGACTCTCCCCTTAAGTGGAGAGTTTATAATCGCTGTAGGTTATTGATTTAATCAAGCTAGATAGCATACACAGTGTGCTTTCAATAAAGTCGTTTTTATATTTTCAAAAATTGGGCCTTTAATAACTTCGATTTCATACCAATTCGCTCTATTAGGTAGCAATTTAGACAAATTAAATCTCGTTGATAACGGGGCAAAGATTACTGATTTAGTTGTTCTAAATAAGAAATCATTAATGCAGGTAGCGACAGGCTTAATCCCTGAAAATAATTAAGCGTTCTTACGAATTAATTAAGGAAGATCATGGAAAAGTTAGCAACCGACATTTGGATTTTTGATGGTGAAGCAGTAACGTTCTTTTTTTTACCTTTTACAACCCGCATGACTGTTATTAAACTCGCGAATGGCGATCTATGGGTGCACAGTCCTATCCACCTAAGTGATGCCTTAAAGAGCCAAATAGACCAGTTAGGCCCGGTTAAATACCTTATAGCTCCTAATCACTTACATCACTTGTTTTTACCACAATGGATTGCAGCGTATCCCGATGCTAAAACTTATGGCACTAGTGAGGTCATCAAAAAGCGCAATGATATCTCTTTTGATGCATCCCTTAATGACGACTTGGACTGGCAGTGGCAGGCAGATATTTCCCAAGAGTTATTTACAGGCTCACCCTTTATGGAAGAGTGTGTGTTTTTCCATAACAACTCAAAAACATTGATTGTGACTGATCTGATTGAGAACTTTTCTGGTGACAACTTTAAGGCTTGGCAAAAATGGCTCGCAAAAGGTGCGGGGATCTTAGCTCCTAACGGAAAAACACCGATAGATTGGCGCCTCAGCTTTATGTTTAAAAAGCCTCAAGCTAGACAGCATTTTGAAAAAATATTGGCTTGGGAGCCGGAAGTTATCATTATGGCTCATGGAGAATTAATAAAACACCACGCCATGGGGTTTTTACGTGAGTCGTTTAGTTGGCTTAATAAAATCTAACTATATTGCACCTGTTGACCACTTTATAAAAGCGTTTATATCAGTTTAGTAACTGCACTTACGGAAATTTCGTCGGAACGTTGACTGAACAAAATTTCAAAGTTTTTTCAGATAGTGATTGACTCTCCCGTTAAGGGGAGGCTTTAGAGTAGCAATTATTTCCTAACACAAAGGTCTTGATTGTGAAAAACATACTCATTTTAAACGGAAACCCAAAACCCAATAGCTTTGCTGACTCTTTAGTGGATGCATATGAATGCACTGCTAAAGAAACGGCAAATATACGTACTTTTAGACTGTCTGAAATGGACTTTAACCCAGATCTCAGCTTTGGTTATGATCAGGTACAGCCGTTAGAGTCATGCTTAGAAGCATTTACAAATGCACTCCTTTGGGCCGATCATCTCGTGCTTATTTCGCCAGTTTGGTGGGGTAGCCTACCCGCTAAATTAAAAGGGCTGTTTGATCGCGTTTTTTTGCCTGGGGTTACCTTTACGTTTGAACAAAATAGTTTACTTCCAACACCACTTTTAACCGGCAAAACAGCAAGACTTATCCTAACCATGGACACCCCAAAGGAGCTAATAGATCAATTAGCACAGCCTATTTTAGAGCAGTTGGGTCGACACACGCTTGAGTTTTGCGGTTTTGCACCGCCAAAAGTTAACTTATTTGGCTCAGTTATCTTATCAAGCGACAGGCAAAGATCGGACTGGCAGACTACTGTGAGAGAACTGGGTTCTCAATGTGACTAAAGGCTTATGTTTGTTGTGTAAAATATAATATATTATTATTTCTATTAGGCATTGCTGCAATGATTGAGCAGTGCCTAATTAGAAGTTAGCTGGATAGGACGCATATGGATTATATTAAAGTAAATAGAGATACATGGAATAAAAGAACTGATCTTCATACCCAGTCTAGTTTTTACAATATACCAATGTTTAAAAATGGGAGAAACTCACTCAATCCCATCGAGCTCGCCCTACTCCCAGATGTGAAAGATAAATCGCTATTGCACTTACAGTGTCATTTTGGTCAAGACACGCTCTCTTGGGCAAGGCTTGGCGCGTGTGTAACAGGTGTTGATTTGTCGCCTACTGCAATTGAGTATGCCAATGAGCTCAAACAAAACTTAAATTTAGAAGCCACTTTTATCGAAAGTAATGTTTACGATTTTGACGCTATCAACCAGCAACTTTTTGATATTGTTTACACTTCTTATGGTGTTCTAAATTGGTTACCAGATTTAAATCGATGGGCTAAAGTAATTGCTAACTCTTTACAAGCTGGCGGCACTTTATGTCTGGTTGAATTTCACTCTTTTAATGAGTTATTAAATGGCTACTCTTATTTTCATGACTCTGAACCTACCATTGAAGAAGAAGGAACATACACCGAAAATTGTGATGGTACAAAGTCAAAAACAGTAACCTGGAGTCACTCAATTAGTGACATTATAAACTCACTCATTCAGGCTGGTTTGACGATAGAGTCATTCGACGAATACCCATATAGCCCTTATGACTGCTTTGAAGGCTTAGAGTATGTTCATGATAAAGGCTACCAATTACTTCACAAAGGACATCAAGTTCCTTTAGTGTTTTCGATTAAAGCAAGAAAAGGATGTTAATTTGACCCATTTAATTTTTGAATATGGCAATTCACTTAATTAAGCAATCTACTCTGAGGCAATAAAACCTCGCTAATAACACGGCAATAATTTCGTTATTTAGTGGTTCTAAATAAGAAACTTTAACGCAGCTAGCGACACGTTTTATCCCTTAAAATAATTAAGTATTGCAGATTGGTATTATTATTTTTTGAGGAATTTATGGATATTAATTTAATCAGTATATTTGTTTCGGTTGCAGCTGCACACTTTCTTGCATTGCTAAGTCCTGGGCCCGATTTTGTTTTGGTTGTTAAAAGTGCATTAAAAGGCAATCAAAAGAATGCGATTGGTGTAGCACTTGGGATTGCAACAGCTAATGCAGTGTATATTACCTTATGCTTAATTGGAGTTGGTGCCATATTATCCACCTCAATTGGTTTGATGGTAACGCTCAAAGTTATTGGTGGCTTATTTTTGATGTATATAGCCTATCACGCCTTAAAAGCCCCTAAAAATGCCTATGCTAATTTCTCGACAAATACCAAGGCATCCACTGAATTTTCATTATCATGCTTTTGCAAAGAGTTTGTAACTGGGTTTCTCTCAGGTATTTTAAACCCTAAAAACTTATTATTTTATTTAAGCTTGTTTACTGTTGCACTAACCCCTGAGGTCAGCATTAGCTTTAAAGTGCTTTTAGGAGTATGGATGACATTAGTCGTCTTTTTTTGGGATGTGGCAATTATTTATATGTTGTCAAAAACGACTATCAGACAAAAATTCATTAGAGCCGCATTTTATATTGATAAAGTAACAGGTGTCGTTCTCGGTGCGATAGGGTTTAACATTCTAAAATCAGTTTGGTCAAAACAGCCGTAAATACTACTGCATAGTAAGGTGCTGTTTATAACGCGGTGTTGTAAAACAGCACCGATTTATTTAAATCAGCTTTTTTAATTGCTTACTGTAGGTTCGACTTACTTTTAAGGTTTTACCTGTAGTTAAGGTTGCCATGTACTCTGAGTTGCGCAATGGCTCAAGCTGTCTTACATAGGCTAAGTTAACAATTGTCGACTTATGGATCCGCAAGAATGCCTCTGGCAGCATATTACTTTCGAGTTCCTTTAATCTTGCTCGCATAACATGGGTATCGGTAGCGGTGTGCACACACATATAATCGCCAGCCGCATCAATCCAAAGAATATCGGTGAATGAAATTATTTGAATCGGGTTTTTAGCATCCCGGATAACCAAGTGATCACTGTCAAAATTATAGTCTGACTGATTAGCAGAGTGTTTGTTTTGCTCTGACTTGCTACTCACTTCTTGTTGTAGCGCTATCAACTCACTTTTTTGAAATAGCTTTACTTTACTTATAACTCTTTCAATAGCTTCAGCAAGTCTATCTAGTTTTACCGGTTTTAATAAATAATCGATGGCTCTAACTTCAAAAGCTTGGACCGCATGTTGATGAAATGCTGTGACAAAGATGACCGCAGGACATGCCTCAGGTTGAAAATGCTTTATCAATTCAAAACCTGATTTAGAGGGCATTTCGATGTCTAAGAAAATTAAATCTATTTCTTTGTTATTTATCAGCTCAATTGCATCGTCAACACTGCATGCACTACCAACAATATTAATTTCAGGAAAATGTTCGAGTCGAATACGTAAACCTTCGACGGCGCTGTATTCATCATCAACCAGTATCGTGTTTAGTTTTATCATTTATTATGACCACTCATAGGTAATGTTATACATATCCAAGCACCACCTTCGCTTAAGTTGCCCTTTTCTATACGGTGTGACTTTCCGTACATTAGCTTTAAACGCTGCTCACAATTGGCTAATCCGATACCTCTTTTGTTGGTACTTTCCTCACCAAATCCCTTGCCAGTATCAGACACTTTTATATTTAAATAACTCTTCGTTTTTTCTATTGCAATGGTGATACACATTTTCTGGTTTGAACACATACCATGCTTTAAAGCATTTTCGACAAGGGGTTGAATCAACATAGAGGGGATCAACAACTCGTTGCAACCATCGGCAACAGAAATATCAACAACAAGCTTATCAGTAAATCGACACTTTTCTATATCCAAATAATTGCTAAGAATGCCAATTTCTTCCTTAATTGTTACCTTCTCAAGTGGATCTGTATATAAGCTGTGGCGCAATAGATCACACAGTTTTTCGAGCATTTTGACAGCTTCTAAACTTTCTTTCTTCAAAATCAATGTACAAATCGCATTTATACTATTGAACATAAAGTGGGGATTAAGCTGATAACGCAGCATTTTTAATTGTGACTCTTTTGCTAGGTGTGTGGCTTCAGCTGCTTTTTGCGTTTGCTCTAAGTTATCTAAATAAATCTTGATCCCATAATAAAACGCGGCCCATGTTGAAAGCACTGTTAATGACGCCGACGTCCATGTACCAAAGTCAAACCACGTCATTGGTTGCCAAAAGTTTCCATAAAACCACTGCAGCGTAATCCACTTTATTTGTGTCCAAATTAACGTCGCAGTTATAACAACGACAACATGAAGCGCAATCTTCAGTTTTAGCTCAATAAAATTGATATAGGAGAATACTTTTCGCAGGAACAGGGTAATTAAAAAGCCGCAGATTGTATCAATAATCAGATGCGGGATATGGATAGTCCAAGGCTCATCACTTGGTACTTTAATCATTAATTCGGTTAGCATTGCGTAAACAACCCAACCACATATCTGAAACAGCCAAAATAAGTGGCTGCGGGGGTTACTAGTATTCAAATTATTCAATCCATAAGGTAAAGCTGATGGGCATTACTTGCTCATCAGCTTTACTAAGATTTAGTCAGAGCATGAGAGTAAATAAGCATCTGCATTTGGTTTACTAGTCAGTGCTATATCCGCAACAGCTAAGCTGGCAGCATTTGCTGAAACGTTTAGCACCTCTGTCACCTTGGTCATAGTATTTAACGCAGATGGACAATTTAACGGTATCGCTAACGTATGCCATTTCTTATCATTCATCAAGGCTTCTATTGATTCAAACTTAATGTTACGCATGCAATGGTTATTGTTACACATTAATTGTATTTGAGTCGCTTTACTTGGCGCTGTGTTAACTCTCATTTTAAGTTCAAGAATAGCTGACTTACTTGCATCACTGAGTACTTCAGGCTGCTGATAGCTTAAGCTCAAAGTAGCTTTCTTTGCGCCTGCTCGCCAAATGAATTGTCTTGCATCTTCCTGATAAGACAAGTTAACTGATTGCATTAACAAACTAGCACCATCACCACTGGTTGCAGATGAACCTGTTGTTTCGATGGCAGCGGTATTTGCGTCTTTTAAGCGCCAAACTAAGTTCTCTGCTAAGCCTCTAACAAACAGTGGCTTTGCGTCTTCATTAGCTTGCTTTTTAGGTGATGTTTTTTCACTCAGTAAAGGCACATTAACCGTGTCTTGGTAGGTTAATCCGTAGTCGTAAGCAAACAATGGATCATAGTTTTCATCACCTAAGTTTAATGTGTATTGCGTGTCATACTTTGGCCATGAAAAGCTCAACTTACCTGAAAAATCATGTTGAATGTTGCCTTTCTTATCGGTCAATAAAACATCTGCTACGCCCTCGCCTTCTGAGCCAGGTAACCATGCAGCAACAAATGCATCAGATGCATTGAGTTCTTTATTTATCCAAAGTGGTCTACCGCTCAAAAATACAGTAACAACCGCAATGCCGTCTGCTTTTAACTTTTTCAATAATGCTAGATCTGCTTTTGTTTTATGCTGATATTCAAGATATTCGATATCACCAAACCACTCTGCATAAGGTTCTTCGCCAATAACAACAATAGCTACATCAGGTTTGACCGAGTAGTTTCCGGTTTCATTAAGTTCAATTTGCCCACCGGCATTTTCAACTTGCTTCTTTAAACCAGCAAAAATTGACGTCGCATTTGGAAAGTCGTCATTGGTGTTGTCTGTGCCTTGCCACGAAACACTCCATCCACCTGCTTGCTTTGCAATACTATCGGCACCATCACCAGCAACCAGTATCTTGCTTGTTGCTTTAATTGGCAGTATTTTGTCATTATTTTTCAATAATACTAATGATTTACGAACAGCTTCTCTAGCAAGCTCACGGTGCTCGGCAGCACCTAACCATTCAGGATGCTGAGATTCAGATCGGCTTGATGGTTTACCTCTTGAGAATAAGCCCCATCTGATCTTCGCTCTTAAAAAACGTCGAACAGCATCATTAATTCTTTCTTCAGAAATAGTACCCTCTTTCACTTGCGCAACCGTGTTGTGATAAAAGGCTTCAAAGTGCTCTGGAACCATAATAACATCAACACCTGCATTGATAGCTGCAGCACATTGCTCTAAATCACAACCCTCAACAAATTTGTGAGCATTCCAGTCACTGACAACAAAGCCATCAAAGCCCATTTGCTTTTTAAGTACCTCTGTTAGCAAATACTTATCACCGTGCACACGTTGACCGTTCCAGCTATTAAAAGATGCCATAACTGACTGAACACCTTCATTTATTGCTGAAAAATAGCCAGGACTATGAATATCTCTCAAACCTTTTTCATCAATAATAGTGTTGCCACGGTCTATACCACGCTCAGTTCCACCATCACCAACAAAGTGCTTTGCTGTTGCAATACGATTTGTTCCTGTTAAGAAATCATTGTTGATGCTTCCCTGAATACCTACAACCATTTCGCCTGCGTAATCTTTAACTAAATCAGGGTTCTCAGAATAACTCTCATATGTTCTGCCCCACCGATCATCTCTGACCACTGCGACAGTAGGCGCAAAACTCCATTCTATTCCGGTTGCAGCAACTTCTTTTGCTGTCGCTTGACCAATGCGTTTAATTAGCTCTTTATCTCTGGTTGCACCTAAACCTATGTTATGTGGAAATAACGTAGCTCCATAAACATTGCTATGTCCATGCATTGCATCTGTGCCCCAAACCGTCGGAATTGCGCTTCCATCTATCGATGCATCTACTGATGCCTGATACATCTCATCGGCATATTGAAGCCACTGTTTCATCGAGGCACGTTTATTACCATAAGGCGCGGTGTTACCACCATTTAAGTAGGATCCAAAGCCATACTTGCGCATCTGTTCGACACTTAAATAGCCTATTTCAGGTTGAACCATTTGTGCTACTTTTTGCTCAATTGTCATTCCTTCAATGAGCTCATCAATTTGCTTCTCAACAGCAGGGTCTTGTTTGAGTTTAGTGTTTACATCAGGCCAGTTTACCTGTTCGCTGTCGATGGCATGTGAAAGATGACTATAAACAAGCCCAATAAGAACCAATGGGCTTAATAATAATGGTGGAAATTTAAATCTAGACATTTAAAACCTATAATACAACACGTTGAAAAATAAATAGTTAGTTAGGTATGTATTCAATAAAATCATAATATACCCAAGATGAAGCACCATAATATTGCCCAGGAAAGTAATTGGCTTCTTGTGAGTTATCGCCGTGCCAGTGATTAATCATAATTTTGGTGTTATCAACAGGCCAAGCGTATGCAGGTATCTCATTATTTGCCAGCACACCATCACCATTATCTTTATAAACGGTACGAATAGTTTGCTCTTGGCCATTGGCATCATACAGATACCAACGAATAACACTGCTAGACCAATCAAAGCCTATCATGAGCAGATTTTCACGGTAATCAAGCCCAAATTGGCTTAAATCGATGTCTTGTTCCCAGCTTTGATATAAACCACCTTGCGGTTGATAGATAATATTTGTATGTACAACATTACCAAGTGAGGGCAGCAATTCAATGTCTATTTCTTGCCATGCTCGACCTGGACTATCCCACCATGAGGTATAAGTGAATATCGATGAAACCGTACCAGCAACATTGCCTGACTTTAATCGACCTTGTACCTTGCCATAACTGTAAAACTGATTGCTCTGTAATTCTGAGCATGTGCCTTGCGATAAGGTTAGTGTTAAGCCATGCTCGCTGGGGCTTTGCATATTAGGCTCAAAGGAGCACCCAAATGGCGTGCCATTGTCACCTTGTCGTGCAGTCCAAATACTCGTGTTGTATCCCCAAGAAAAGTTATCTTTGAAGTAGTTTGCACTTAAACTAGGGGATAAAAAAGCAACACATAAAGTTGCTAGAGGTAGCCATAATTTTTTCATTTTTTTGCCTCTTAATCTGGTTAGCTCTCATATTGCTGAGCAATATGAGAGCGCTTAATCGTAAGGTTAAAATGAGAAACCGGCTCTAACACCATAGTATCTCGGCATGCCAAAACTACCTTTTGGTACACCTTTACTTGTGTTGTTCCAATATTGAATGGTCTCATCAGAAGCGTTGTTAATGAATAACTCCGCATACCATTTTTGGCTTTGAGGCTCATACTTCAAAGATGCGTTATAAACGGCGAATGCATCTCGGCTATCATCAATATATTTTGTCGCTTCGTCTGAAACTGCAAAATCCATATCATCTAAATGTTTATCAAGATTCCACACCGTTGAATACGATTTATCTTTCCAACTTGCGTTAAACCAACCATGAATAAAGCCATACTCACCTAAATTGAACGTATGCGTATAACTAATATTCGCAGTGTATTTAGGTGTCATTGCTAGGTTGTTACCTTTGAGGTTTGTCGCTAACAATGTGTTTTCTGGATCTTTTGATTCTTCATAAGAGATATCAAATAGATACTCTGAATCATAATCCCACTTAGTATTCCAATCTTCCGTAATTTTAGCGTCAGTCCAAGTTACGTAACCTGTAATGCGACCATTTGGATATGGCTTCCAGTCAAATTCAAATTCAATACCTTTAATTGTTGATGCTGGAACATTCTGAGTGTAATAAGCAATCACAGGTTGATTTTGATAATCAAGAAGAGGCTCGCCATCATCACCTAAAATCGGTGTTCCGTTATCATCTTCCACAACTGATAAGCGTTCAACATTACCGATCGAACCAACCGATGCATATTGCATATCTGTATAGTCTGTATAGAAAAAAGCAGCTTTTAAATTCAGTGAGTTATCAAAAAAGCTTGATTTAGCCCCTAGCTCCCACGTTAATACTTCTTCTGGATCAAACTTCGTTTCAAACCGGGTAACATCACCGGTTCTATCGTTAACTACTTCGTATACATCACCAATGCCACCCGCTTTAAAGCCACTCGCTAAATATGCATACAGCATGGTTTCTGATGAAATGTCATAATCTAAGCCAACACGGAAGTCATGATGTTGCCAGCTTCCTTTGTTGTCATTTTCAAAGTAGGACGCATATATAGATGGGTCTTCGTAATAGTCGACTGGCAGATTGTTTAGGTCTGTTCTATTTAACCAACCTACAGCACACCCATCGGCATTTGAGCATCGATACGTTCTGCCGCCTTTGTCTTGCTTAGTTTCATCACTAAAACGATAGCCTAAAGTTGCATGTAACTTCTCGGTTAGTTTGTATGTTCCTTGACCAAAAATGGCAAATGCATCTGTTGAGCGATCAGGTTGATCCCAAAACGCTTTATCATCCATTGGATTATCATAATAACCCACGGTTGTGGTTTTTTCGTGGAAGTAGTTTGCCCCTACAATCCATATGAAGTCACCATATTCATCAGATTGAAGTTGTAATTCTGTTGAAAACGATTCAGCCCCAGTGCCGTTTAAAAAGTAGGTTGCACCATCCCATGGGTCAAGACCTACTTCACTGTCTTGTGCTGACTCTCTTTTCATGTCTTCATAACCCATCAACCAAACGATATTGTATTCGTCATTTAGGTTATAATTTAATGTGTTGCGAAGATAAGTGATGTCTAAATCTAATTGTCCAGGAACATTCACAACCGCTTGATAAGTGTTGTCACTTGGCAAGAAATTTGAGCAATCGCCCCCCATTTCAGCTGGACGTCCTCTTAACTTATCACAGTTAACTAAATCAAGATTATTGTTGCTGTTATTTACGTACTTTTGGAAAACCGTATGGTTTGAGAAATTACCATTTAATGGCTCCCAAAGTGTGCTCACACGGAATGAATATTCATCTGCATTGTTATAAAAATCACTTTTATCTGCAGGTGTTAATGCGCGAACTTTTTGTGCTTCAGGATCGGTACCAGCACCATCAATCCACCAGTTTTCTCTTTGAGTAACAGTTTGACCAACACCTTGATAAGAGTCTTCTGATATTACAGGTGCATTTAATACATCATCAGAAAGCCTGCGAGTATCGTACTGGTTAGGATCATAGTAGCCTTCTAAATAAGAATCACGCTTCAAACCTTTTGCTGCGAAACGAACTGCAAATTCCTCGTTAATTGGAATATTAACAACGCCATCAATGTTTTTGCTGTTGTACTTACCTGCCTCAACATTCACATTACCAAAGAAATTTTCAAATTGTGGCTTTGCAGATATAACATTAATACTACCAACCGTAGAATTTCGGCCGAATAAGGTGCCTTGAGGACCACGTAATGCTTCAACACGGTCAATATCGTACATCAATGCAAGCGCACCTTGCATTCTCGGTGAATACACACCATCTAAGTGCACACCAACCGCTGGATCACCTAGCTCTGTTAGATTGGTTGAGCGTACCCCGCGCATTGAAATAACGGGTGCTGATTGGTCGGTTGCTGTTGAAATATCAAGGCTAGGAACAAGGTTCGCAATATCCTTAATATTATTAACACCATTTTTTTTAAGCTCAGCTTCTGTTAACGCCGTAATTGCTACCGGTGTTTCCATCAACTTCGTTTTGCGTTTTGTTGCCGTAACAGAAATGATTTCTAAGCCACTTTGCGGCTCTTTTGATACTTTATTGTCAATATCCTGCTGATTTTCGTTTTGTGCATGTACAGGTAATGAGCAAGCTAAAGCGACAGCAACTGCTAATGCCTTTTTATTTATTGTGTGCATATTCAACCTTTAGATGTGTGTTCAAATTTAAAAGTATTTACTTTTAATTAACAGTATCTGCAGGTTCATTTTTCATTACCAGTCAAATTCGGCAAGACGAGTTTGAAATAATACAAAGCGAATTTAAAGTTACTTTTACGTTGGGTTTTACGTACTTTTTGAGCGCAGACCACAAGGAAATAAAGGGGCTTTAAACTGTTCAGATTTAGTTTAAAGCCACCATCATCAATGTCTATTTAAGGTGATCGGATATTAATTTTTCTGTGTGAGAGAGCAACTCATATCCGCCTACATCACCATGCCCAGGAACAACCATCACTGCGCTTTTAAATTGTTTATTTAATTGCTTTGTTATATTTAGCCAAGAATGAATGTCGCCATGAACTAAGTTACCAACAGATGATGACTGAAGTGATCGAACCGCACAACCACCAAATAAAATTCTTTTTTCAGGTAACCATGCCATAACATTGTCCATTGCATGCCCGGCCCCTGGATAAAACAGCTCAAGTGAGCCAAATTTAACAACTGAGCCTGCTTCTTTAAGCTCTTTAATGGTATTGTTTGGCACTGCCGCTCCTTGCTCTGTCGTTAGCTGAACAGTTAATGGATGGGCAAAAACATCGATCCCCTTAGATTCAAGTACATCAACTCCTGCTGCTCGGTCACCGTGGGCATGTGTAACAAATGCTTTGCTTACTGGCAGTTTAATTTCAGAGTGTATTGCTTCGAGAAGATCTAAAGTGAGTAACTCTCCCCACGCAGTGTCGATAAGTGTCAAACTATCTCCTTCTTTAACAATTAAGCCATTTGAAGGAAATCGTGTACCATTTGGGTAAGTATAATAAGATGTATGCAGCCACACCCCTTCATCTAGCGCAGTGATAGTGACTTGATTAGGCTTGCTATCTTGCGCTGCACCATGAAAACTACATATTAAAAGAAAAAAAACAAAATAACCGAGCATCCTAAATTTCATCATCGCTCTATATATCCCTGAATTAAGACCAAAAAAAATAAATTATAATAAAAACTACCAATAGGTAGGAATATAATTATGAAGCACTATTTATTTGTAAGTCTATAAGAAGTAGTACTATTTTTTAGTGATATAGAAAGCGAGTATGAGAATTAGTCAGTTATAGCTTTTAAGATGTTCGCTAACTAATTCTCTTCAGTGTGATTGAAGAAAGTGGCAATAGTGGCTCTTTGCGCCATAAACATAACACCATAAATCATGGTATGTGGCTTCAAGGTTTAACTACTCAGACTTATCTAAATGTTCACTTTTTAGAGGTAACATACGTTTTAAAGTGTTATCAGCCAAAAAGTAATGGTGAACTAATGCAGCAGCGGCATGTATACCTATTAAGTAGTAGCCAACTTCACCCACTGTCTCGTGTAATTCTTTAATCGTTTTAGCAAGGTCTTTATTTTCACTTGCTAAAGGAGGAAGCTCTAAGCCAAAAAATGGCACTGCTTTACCAGCCATACTCAATATCAGCCAACCTGCTATTGGCATTGCAATCATGAAGACATAGAGCGCAAGGTGCACTAGTTTAGCCAATGTATTTTGCCACTTTGCAGGCTCAGGTTTTATCGCAGGCGTTGAGCCTGCCAGTACACGCACCACTAACCTGATACCTACTAGAGCTAAAACAGATAAACCCAACATAAAATGCCACATTTTAAAAGCGTCGCGGGTTTCTGTACCTTTATCAAACAACTCGCGCAATTCAATACTGCCAAAAACAGTGACGATTAAAATAAACATAAGCCAGTGCAATACAATAGAAAAAGTATTGTAATGAGTCGTTGTATTTTTAATATTCATAATGCCTCTTTAGTAAAAACGCCTTTAGATAAGTGCCCAATTTATACGTAATATAGACTCACAATTAAGCTATCCTTTGAGCGCTCTTGTTGTAATGATCTAAAACAAAAAATGAGCTATCTAAAATTATCTTGTTTACTTATTAGCGAAACTCTACTGTACTTGTTTAAACTTAAAATAAACTTAAGTCATTTAATTATATAAGCTTACTACTCTTTATAGCCCTCAAGATCCGCCTTACATTATCGTGAGCAATACGCAGTTTATTACCCCAACTGACAAGCATATTTCCGAACAACTCTCACCATCTACTTCTATTTGAGTTCGTAGAATTTGAAATAAAACTTCATGAGCATTACCGTGAAAATTACAATCCACTTTTCCGATTACAATAATCTTTTTATTCCATTTTAAAGATTAAAAATAATGAGCAATACTAAACTCATCAAATTATGAGAGTTAGGGTATTCAAAATGATTAAAACAGTTACTTTTGCAATAATGCACTTCACAATCGCGTTTACAGTGACCTACTTTTTAACAGGTAGCTTTTTAATTGGTGGCTTGGTTGCCATTGTTGAGCCTGCGGTCAATACGGTTGCGTTTTACTTTCACGAAAAGGTGTGGCGCAATCTAGAGAGTAAGGATAGCTTCAAACAAAACCCAGATGGGATAATGTTTGCATAAGAATTAACTAGATTGAATTGGCTCACAAAGCAACGAATACCCCATCTTACATCTCAAACTGTCAATTTAGCTTTGCCACTAGGGCCGGTGGCAAAGCTGCAAACTAAACTGGCTATTGTTGTTAAGCTTTATAGCCAAATTCAAACACGTCCTGTAAATGAGCTCTACACTCTCACTTCCCTGAATAATTACCTACATGAGCTGAACCTATCAAGCATATCCCCATGAATTAAAATAAAAAGCAGCTATTCCTAAAGCTCTCCTTATCACATTTTAAATTCTTAAAAGTTGAATAAAGCTCCGTCAATTTAGAGCTAATACTCAAATTAGACTTGCAATTATCACTTTTCGACTTACACTTGTGCGCTAAGTGAGCGTACAGCTGTAAGCTAAAGGCAAAAAATGAGCGCGTTATTTAATTCATTATCAAAACACTTATTACATCATCAATCATGGTCTGGATACTGGGAACCTGTGATCCAGTGCTTTAAACCTGGCTGGCGCGAAGGCTACTTTCGTGCACAAGTAAAACACGTACAAGTGTTTGCTGAACAAAGTGTTGAGCTGGTTCTTGAACCAGAAAAAGCATGGCCAATTCATCAAGCAGGCCAGCATATTGCGTTAACTATACAAACAAATGGGCGATTGCTAACGCGTGTATTTACCATCGCAAGCGAACCACACATGGCAAAACAGCAAGGTCAAATTAGGTTACTGATCCGCAGTCAAGAGATAGGCGCGTTTACATCAAAGCTAACTAGTCTGAAGTCTGGGCAATGGCTTAATATTTCTGAGCCTAAAGGCCAGTTTGTTATGCCAAATACTGCTCGCTCTTTAATTATGCTTGCCGGTGGTTCTGGCATTACGCCATTTATAGCTATGCTTAAATCTATACCCGCTGATAGCAAAAAAACCATAACCTTGCTTTATTACGCAAAACCAAACAGCCACTGGCTTAAAGATGAGCTTGAGCAACTAAAACAATCACTGAGCAATTTTGATTACCACTTACTTGAGCGCAGCAAAGATGGCGATGCGACGACATGGCTGACACCAAATGCGCATAAACACTGGTTAGTATGCGGCCCAACTTCTTTGTATAACCAAGCAGCCACTTTAGCTGAACAGTTAGATACACCTATAAATAGTGAGCATTTCAGTGCAGTCCCAGCTGTTTTAGCAACCACTGATAAGCACGAATTAACACTCACTCATCAGGGCAAAACATTCACTATTGATAACCAACAAACCCTGCTTTCTCACTTACAAGCAAATAAGCAACCGGTGACAGTTGGCTGTGGTATGGGCATTTGCCATCAATGCCAGTGCGTTAAAAAGCAAGGCATCGTGCGTGATATTCGTACCGGTGAGCTCTCTGATAGCTCAGAGCAATTAATTCAACTTTGCATATCGCAACCAGTCAGTGACGTGGAGTTATCAGCATGAACACAACAAAAACAGTCAATTTTGAAAAATTAGCAGCTCAACTCGATAGCGTTAAAGCAGATGTAAAATCAAAACTCGGTGAGCAAGACGCGAAATACATTCGCCGCGTTATTGTTTGCCAACGAGTGTTTGAATGGAGTGGCCGAATTCTATTAATGCTAGGCTTTATTCAGCCTGTTTTATGGCTCGTGGGGGTGCTTAGTTTAGCCACTGCAAAAATCCTCGATAACATGGAAATTGGCCACAATGTGATGCATGGCCAATACGACTGGATGAATGATAAATACATAAATTCAAAGTCTTACGAGTGGGATATAGCGTGCGATGGGGCTAGCTGGAACCGCGTTCACAACTACGAACACCACACCTATACCAATATTATTGGTAAAGATCGCGACTTCGGCTATGGATTACTGCGCTTATCGAATGACTTTCGTTGGCGGGTAAAAAACCTTTGGCAGTTTGTTACTTACCTATTACTCAGTGTGCTGTTCCAATGGGGTGTGTCGTACCATGAAATGGCAGCCGAGCGAGTATTTTTTGGCAAGAAAAAAGATGACCGCGATTACAAAGTACCGCACAGCGAACTGAAAAAACGCTTTTTTAGTAAAGGAGCACGCCAGTTAGTGAAAGACTACCTGCTCTTTCCATTGCTTGCTGGGCCTTTATTTTTGTGGGTTTTCACAGGTAACCTAGCGGCTAACTTATTACGTAACCTATGGACCTCAACCATTATCTTTTGCGGGCACTTTACCGGTGAAGTTGAAACATTTAACCAGCAAGACTGCGAAAATGAATCGCAAGGTCAGTGGTATTACCGCCAAGCGTTGGGCTCATCAAATATCAAAGGGGGTAATCTGTTTCATGTAATGACTGGGCACTTGAGCTATCAAATAGAGCACCACTTATTCCCAGATTTACCCGCAAAACGTTACCGCGAAATAGCCCCTAAGGTGCAAGCTATCTTTAAAGAGCACGGCATCCACTACAATACCGGCGGCTTCTTTCGCCAGTACTTTTCTGTAGTAAAACGAATTGTACGCTACTCTTTTCCGTAAGTAATACACGCCAGTGCATAGCGCTGGCGTTAAATCTCATTCGATTCAGACCAAACCCGTAACTCATCGAGAATATGCAGTGCTGAGCGACCAAAGTCAGTAAGCTCATAGGTCACCGCTATCGGGCGGGTGCTAATAACATGACGGGTGATCATCGCTCTACTTTCAAGCTCTTTTAGACGTTGGTCTATCATCTTTTTGCTTGCACCACCCAGCATACGCGTTAAATCATTAAAACGCACAGGGCCATCTTTTAAATGATAGATAATAGATCCCGTCCATTTACCGCCAATCAAACGCATGCCTTTTTCAATAGCACACGGCTCCATGCAAGCATTTAAAACTTTTTTTCTACCCTTACTATCTGTTTCTACTGAACTTTCCAAAACATCCTCGCATTTTTCAGACTAGTTACAAAAAGGTGACTGGTTGATTAAATAATCTAGGTTACTATTATATACCACAGAATGTATTTTGAACACGATAAAGTAACTAGCAAACGGATACTCAACTATGAAAAACGTATTAATTCTTAACGCACATCACTATTACCCTTTTTCTGAAGGTAAGTTAAATGCTGCTTTAATCGAAAAAGCCGACGCTTTTTTTCAAGCAAAAGGCTATCAAACTCGGGTGGTTAATACACAAGACGAATTTGATGTAGAAACTGAACTTGAGAACCATCAATGGGCAGATATCGTCTTTTTGCAATCACCTATTAACTGGATGGGTATGACTTGGTCATTCAAAAAATACATGGATGAAGTGTACACCGCGGGTATGGGTGGAGCGCTTTGCCATGGTGATGGTCGTCATCAAGACAATCCAAAAGCCAATTACGGTAAAGGCGGAACCTTAAATAACACTCAATACATGATGTCGCTGACTTTAAATGCACCTGCAGAATCATTTGCAGATGCCACTGACTTTTTTGAAGGTAAAAGTGTTGATGACCTTGTTTTCCCAATGCATATGAACTTTAAGTTTTTCGGTATGCAAGGGTTACCTACTTTCGCCTGTTATGACGTGATGAAAAATGCAGACATCGACAGCGACTTTGCGCGCTTTGAAAAACACTTAAACGAGAACTTTTAAGGAGCACTCATGAGTAACGAATCTGTTTATAGCAATAAACTCCATCCGGGCAGTGCATTTCCTAGTATTAGTGCTGCACTTTTGAATGGTGAAGAGGCTGTTCTTGGTCAACCTCAACACGGTGCAAGCTGGCAGCTTGTTGTTGTTTATCGTGGTAAGCATTGCCCTTTATGTACTCGCTATTTAAACAGCCTCGAGCAGTACAAAGCTGCGCTATTAGAAACGGGTGTTGATGTAATTGCTGTTTCAGGTGATAGCAAAGAGCAGTTAGAAGCGCATTTAGAACAGTTATCTGTGTCATTTCCACTTGCTTACGGTTTGACTACAGAGCAAATGCAAACATTAGGTACTTACATATCTGATCCCCGTTCACCGCAAGAAACAGATCACCCTTTCGCAGAGCCTGCTCTGTTTGTGGTTAACGAGCAAGGTAATGTACATGTGGTTGATTATTCTAATAACCCATTTGTAAGACCTGATTTAGCAACCTTGGTAAGTGGGCTTAGCTGGATACGCGACCCAAAAAATAACTATCCAATTCGCGGTATGCATAAGTAGAGAGTAGCCATGAGCAAATTTACAACTTTGCTGATTGGCTTGGTGAGCATAATGATGTGCTCACCACATGCCTTTTCAGCACAACTCCCCCATGCACATATTGCTTCACCTAATCACTATGAAGTATTGCTAGATAACAGTGAAGTACTTGTTTTGCGTATGACTTTAGCACCAGGTGAGCAAGATAATTGGCATAAGCATAATGCTGAAACTGTCTACTTTGAGACAGGTGGAAAGGCAACCATCAGTACTAAAGAGTCACAAACAACACTTGAGATCCCCAATGGCTATGTGATGTGGCATGACGCATGGACTCATCAAGTCAAAAATGAGGGTGAAACCACCATCACTGCAATTATTGTCGAAAGGAAATAGATAGGATCAATTATGGCATTAGAAAACCACCCAATGTGGCGCTTACCTAAGCATCACCTAGATTTAAAAAGTTCACATGACCATGTTCATTGGGTTGAATTATTTTATGATCTTATCCATGTGGTAATCATTTTTCTGCTAGGTAATTTTTTAAGCGACCACTTACATTTAAGTGGTTTTCTTACTTTTGCAGGTTTATTCATCACCGTATGGTTCGCGTGGGCTGACTCCAGCGTTTTTAACTCACTCTATGTCAGTACCGATGTAAAACATCGGCTGATAATGGCCTGCCAAATTGTCACAGCCATGGTTATGGCAGCCTCTATTCCCCATGTACTTGACAAAGGCTGGACATATTTTGCATTGACCTATGCAGCTAACCGACTTATTACAGCGTATCTATTTCATCGCACCAATCAATTGGGGATCGAATCAACTAAATTAGCACGCAGTGTGAGCCGTAACTACTTTGCACTTGCCATTATCTTTGCGACCACAGCTTTTATGCCTGCACCCTATCGTTATTGGGTATTTGGCACTGCGATTGCCGCTATCCAAGTTTTGTATATGGCTCCAAAAATTGGTGTACTTGAAAATAAACGTTTTTTACCACGCCTTGGGCATATGTCTGAGCGCTTTGCCCTTTTACTGCTCATTGTCGTAGGCGAAGGTTTCTTTAAATTGGTGATTACTTTATCAGAAAAAGGAATTTATAAAGTCGACCCCTCTGTACTGGCTAACTTTATGTTTGGCGGTATTGCAGTATTTGTTCAATGCTGGATTTACTTTGACTTTGTTGGCAATGGTAAACCTAAGAATCAACATAAATGGACACTCGTAAGTTGGTGGTTAGCACACCTATTTTTAATGTTATGTGCAGTTATGGTCGGCGTTGCGCTCGCCGGCGAAGTGAAAGCTGGGTTTTGGCAACCTTACCCACTTAAATATGGTGTCATTGGCTGTGTAGGGTTAGCAGGCTACTTATTGAGTTTATTGTGGATCCAGTTAATGATCGAACACCGTGTAGCCCATCGTTTTGCAACAGCTAAAGTAAGAATGTTTGGCGTTATACTCGCTTTAGTTACCATTCCCATTTTACCCCATGTGCCTTCGCTCATTGGCAACTTACTTTGGGGCACAGCACTGATTTCACAAATTGCCTACCCTGTCACTCGCGCATACTTTACACTTTCAAAAGAAGAAGCTAATTCATAACGATTAAAACACCTTTGCAAAAACGACAAAGGTGTTTTGTTATCCCTGCTGTTTTTCGTAAAGACTTTCCTAGCAATAATATCGCTATTCAATCGCCCCTCTTTAGGGGTTGAAACAAGCATTAACGGACTCATGTCATAACTAAAGGCAATGAAAAATGCCGGTGTGAATCACATTGGCCTGCACTTTAGACGTAACGAATTACCCATCGAATGGGCATTAAAGCACATCGGCGAATATGTTTTGCCCAAGTTCCATAATTAAGGAGTTATGATGTCACAATCAATTATGCCAAAACTGGGTTTTGGTACATTTAGATTACAAGACGAAGTTGCATATCAAAGTGTGCTAACAGCTATTGAAGAGGGCTTTAGACACATCGACACCGCGCAAATTTACGGTAACGAAGAAGCTGTTGGCCGAGCGATTAAAGACAGTGGTGTTGCACGTGGTGAGTTATTTATTACCACCAAAGTATGGAATGATAAGTTAAATAAAACGGACTTTATTAACAGCGTAAAAGAAAGCCTGACTAAGCTCCAACTAGATTACATCGACTTACTGCTTATTCATTGGCCAAGCCCAGCCAATGGCGAAAGCATGGATGAGTACTTAACCGAGTTACAATCAGCAAAAGAGCTTGGTTTAACGAAAAAAATTGGTGTTTCAAACTTTACCACTGCACAAATGGAAGAAGCCTTAAATATTTTGCCAAAAGGCGCGTTATTTACCAATCAAGTAGAAGTACATCCCTACCTAACCAACCAAAAGGTACGTGATTTTTGTGCGCAAAACGACATTCTCGTTACCGGCTATATGCCATTTGCGGTAGGTAAAGTACTTAAAGATCCAACCATTAAAGCGATTGCAGACAAACACCAAGTGAGCACCGCTGAAGTGGTCATTGCTTGGGAATTAGCGCATGATATGGTGACGATACCGTCATCGACCAAACGCGAAAATATGGCTACCAACTTAAAAGCCCTTTCGCTTAGCTTAAGCCAAGACGAGATTAATCAAATTGATGCCCTTAGCTGCGGCGACAGGCAAGCCAACCCAGATTTTGCTCCTAACTGGGATCATGATGAAGTAAAAACAACTCACGCTTGGCAATTTCAAGGTGCTGATAAAGCACTCGGTTTGGGATTAAAAGATGTACCAGCACTAAAAGCAGGGCAAATTTTAGTCCGTAACCTTGCAATTGGTATCAATCCAGTTGATTGGAAGTTTATCCAAGCTGATCCTATTAATTGGCCAGATGCACACACGCCAGGCGTAGACGGTGCTGGGGTTGTTGAGCAAGTTGGCGATGGCGTCGACACTAAACTAATTGGTAAAACCGTCGCTTATCATCACAGCTTGAGTGAAAACGGCAGCTTTGCTAAACACGCGGTGCTTTATGCTGAACGTGTTATGCAGGTACCAAAAGAGTTAGCTGCTAATGTTGCTGCTGCATTGCCTTGCCCACTTCTTACTGCATGGCAAGCCTTTAGCAAAATACCATTACGCAAAGGCGAAAAAGTTTTAGTTACCGGCATGGGGGCTGTTAATAAACTACTGACGCAAATGCTGAACCACAGTGGCTTTGAAGTTCATGCATTATCAAAAAGCTTAACGACAGAACAAGCTGAAAAACTTGGCGTTAAGTTAGTATTACGCGACGCGCCTTCTGAAGGTGGCTACTTTGCACTCTTTGATGCTAACGGCCCTGAAGAAGCTAAAAAGTTAGTGCCACTCCTAAAAGCAAATGGCCATGTGATCAGTATATTAGGACGTATTGAAACACCTGTAGATGAGCCATTTACGCGCACTATTTCTTATCACGAGATTGCCCTTGGTGCATTACATGATTATGGCGATACACAGCAATGGCAACGCCTTGTAAGTGATGGAGAAAAACTCCTTAATGACATTGCTTCGGGTAGTTTAAATGTTGAAGAACCTACTGACTTTGAATTTAACAATCTCAACGATGCGCTTGAGTTTTCTAAAGTTCAAAAGCAAAAAGCCGTTGTAGTTGTTTAGTTCTCATTTTAAAGGCCTCTAATGAGGCCTTATTATTTTATTCTGCTGTTTGATTAGGTGTTTTATTAATTACAGCTAAGTGATAGATAATCACTAAGTTCGCAATAAACCACAGATCTTTAATCACAAATTGACCAAGTCCTGCTAAAACGGTTGTACTGCTAAGCGCATTCGGTGCGGTAATTAAAAATGTTTGTGTCATGATAAAAACAGCACAGCAGGCAAGCCCAGCTAACACTATTAGTTTGTTGTTCTTAATTAACAAGCCAACACAAAGCAACAGCACACTGACAATATCAAACACGCCAATCACATTCGATGCACCCTGCACACTAAAAACCTGATACAACCACGACATAAACGGCGATGTTTCTACAAGGCTCACAATTCCCTTCGCTTCAAAAGCAAAAAACTTCATGGCGCCAATCCAAACCAGCACTAATGCCACCGATGCATAATTCAGAGCAATATGCGCTTTATCAGTTAAAGCATCTTTGTAAAACACAAATATAAACAGTGGAATAACAGCAAAATACTTAATGATCCCCTGCCCCGAACCAATCACAGGGAAGCCCCCTTCACTAGCAAGCCAACGATTAGCGCCAAGCAGAGTTAGTAAACATACCAGTGAGATAGCAAGTGCGGTGACGGTCGGAAGCGCTTTATTAATAAACCCCAAATGTGAATGAAGGCTGGTAATGCCAACAAAACAAAATGCAAAGCCTGCTATCATACTCATTAAATGAGCAGGCACCTGAGCGTCTAAACCATAAAACGAAAATATACTGCCAATGGTATTGGGGTTTGCCCCTAAGATAAAAGACAAGCCCAATAACGAAAAGCTGATAGTGATAAGTGCAACCACTAAATTATTTGCTGTACGTAAATTCATTTAACCCCCACTTTACTGCTTATTTAAAAGACCCAAGTTAGGGATAAAAACATTCACACTAAAATCAAATATAAGAAAAGCCAGACCGGAACTATTTATAAGAAATTGAAAAATAAATAAAATCATCACTGCTATTTGCTGTTATTCGCTGTTAATTAGGCAAAAATAAATCTCTCCCATTCAATATCAGCAATTTTGTTCAAGTTTTTAGGTTGCCTGCTTCGCTATATTGGCGTAGGAATAATAACGAAGCGCACAACCTTCAGGAGCATCTGTGAGCAAAGACAATCACTTTAAGTACATCAACAACGAACAGCATCAGAGCATCTCGATGTTGACTGCGACTATGAGTGATTTTACCTATGCAAAGCATGCTCACGAAGAGTATTCAATTGGCATTACTCTACAGGGGCGGCAAGATTTCTTTTGTCGTAATGCGTTTTATAAAAGCGTACCTGGCAATGTCATTTTGTTTAATCCTGAAGATATTCACGATGGTCACTCTGGCACTGAGCAAAACCTAGAGTATCTAATGCTGTACATTCATCCCGATGAATTTCAGCCGTTGTTCAAAGCGCTTGGGTATAAGCAAGATTGCACATTACGTATGGCAAACACCTTGTATGCTGATCCATTACTGCGTAATCAAGTGATTAACTTATCGAGGCTTTTACAAACCAATAGCACCAGCAAAATAGAGCGAGAAGCTGCGCTATTGCAAATGGCGCAATCTTTAGTAAGGCTAAACGGTAGCCTTGATTTACCGGCTTTAAGCACCCGAGTTGATAGCTTACTTCTGCGCGCAAAAGACTATATTTTGGCAAATATCAACAATGACATTGCTATTGATGACATTGCCCATGCTGCCACTATGTCTAAGTTTCATTTTATCCGCCGCTTTCGCGAGCACTTCGGTATTACTCCACATCAATATGTTTTGAACTGTCGTATTAATTATGCCCGTAGAGCGTTACAAGTTGGCCGCGATGCCACCAGCGTAGCGGTTGAATCTGGCTTTGCAGATGCCAGTCACCTCAATCGTAACTTCAAACGAGTATTCGGTATGACACCAAAACAATTTCAACTGCAATGGGCTCGTAGATAGAGCTAAATTACTGATTTGGAGCTGTTATGGCAGATATTTTTGCATATGCTATTGGCATTATGTACACCCCTGGGCCAATCAATTTACTCGGCTTAAGTAGTGGCTTAAATAAACAAACTCGTTCACACCTTGGATTTTTTATTGGCGTGGGTAGCGCGATGTTTATCTTATTTGTTCTGCTTGGCTACCTTGGCTTACAAGTGATCAATCCGCAGTTTTTGCCTTATGTGAGCTTAATTGGTTGCGGCTATATTTTGTATATTGCTTGGAAGGTTGCAAAAGCAAAAGTACAGGTGAATGATACCTCAGCGGATGCCTCACTCAGCTTTTTCGATGGCCTGTTTATGCAGCTATTAAATCCAAAAGCCTTGGTGGCCACTTTGCCAATTGCTACGATTCAGTTCCCAAGCGCAGATATTACCGGCGCTGCAATCGTATTTTGGTCTCTTATTTTAGCCATTCTTGCCTTTGGTGCGCCTACAAGTTACTCGTTAGCGGGCTTAATGCTTGGCAAGCAAGTATCACGGCCGGGTGTTTTTAATGTGTTTAATAAGCTGATGGCTATTTTGTTGGTTTATGTCGCACTAATGATTGCCTACGAGCATGTGCTAACCCCGTTAATGGCCTAAAATTGATCATCCCTCGCAAACAGGCATAATAGCGTTATTCAGCAAACGGTTATCACAAAATGATGCAAGGCAATCTATCTATCCGCTCTTACAGTACTAAGCCTGTTAGTCATAGCCATGACTATCATCAACTTGTACTGCCCTTAAAAGGTGTGATTGCTATTAGTGTGGGTGATTTTCAAGGTAAAGTCGCCCCCGGTGAATGCGTGGTTGTCAAAGCCTCGCAAACACACCTGTTTAACGCAATGCCAGAGGCGCGATTTGTGGTGGCCGATATGCCAAAGCTACCAGATAACCTAGCCACTGCTGAGCGCTGCGTGTTTGCAATTAATCAATCACTTTGGGCATTTTTGCAGTTTGTGGCAAAGCAACTTGAGCAAGCGGTTAATCGTGAATTAGAACTTGCCATGTTTAACACCTTCAATTTGCTGTTAGCTGAGCAAATTATGCAGCCTAAGGTCGACAGCCGTATTAGCGAGGCCCTGCTTTATATCGACAGTCACTTAGGTACTCCTCTTCAAATCAAACACCTTGCCAGCATTGCCTGTTTAAGCCCAACGCAATTTAAGCTGCTGTTTAAGCAACAAACGAGATTGACTGTCATGAACTATGTAACCAAACAGCGAATGGAAAAAGCCCAAGCCTTACTCAGTCATACCGACTATCCGTTACAACGTATTAGTGAGTTAGTTGGTTACAATGATCTTTCATCTTTTAGCCGCAGTTTTTCAAAGTTCTTTGGTTTATCACCGAGCAAATTCAACAAATAACTTTAGTTTTAAACGCCAACAAAACCGTCCTTTTTGTCAAAAATTGTGCATCGATTTTGATTATGCTTTTGATATCTTAAATTTAAAGCGAATCATCAATGAACCATACCATCGCGACCATTGCCGTTTTAGTTGCCAGTGTGTTTTGGGGCACAACAGGCACGGCCGCAAGCTTTGCACCAGACATTAACCCTTTTGCAATAGGTGCGTTTGCGATGGGGTTTGGCGGCGTATTACTTTGTTTAACCTCACTAAAACAGCTAATAAACAATGCGAGTACACTACGTAAGCACTACAGCCTAACCTTGCTCGGCTCGGCTTGTGTGGCTATTTATCCGCTGGCATTTTATACCTCTATGAATAGTGCTGGTGTGGCAATTGGTACTGTTGTTTCGATTGCCAGCGCGCCTTTATTTACCGTCTTATTAGAATACTTAATTGAGAAAAAGCCCATTGCAACTCGCTGGCTAGTCAGCTTTTGCTTTGGTGCTATTGGTATTGGCTTTATCGCGTTAGGTAAAGAGCATAACCTTGCTGCTAAGGGGCTGTTTAGCCAAAACATCGGCATTTTACTTGGCTTAATTGCAGGGCTTACCTATGCAGGTTATTCATGGGTTGCCAAACGTTTAATTAGCAACGGCGTTCATTCAAGAGCGACTATGGCAAGCCTATTTGGCGGCGCAGCATGTGTGCTTTTGCCTTCGTTATTGATCACTGGAGATGCGCTTTTTGCCTCAGTTACCAACACCTGCGTGGCGCTTTACATGGCCATAGTACCGATGTTTTTAGGTTATTGGCTATTTAGTATTGGCTTAAAAACCATCGCGGCCAGCCAAGCCGTGCTCATTACTTTACTTGAGCCTATCATCGCCACCATACTGGCTATTGTGATTTTAAATGAGCAATTTCAGCAAATTGGCTGGCTTGGAATTGGCTTAGTGAGCATTAGCTTGATAATTCAAACGGTCAATTTTAAACGAATATTAGTGCGCTACTCGAAACGTTTACTTATACCCTGAATTAAAATAATTAAAGGGGAAACCCAAAAGGACAATGTCTTGATAATATAGATTAAATGAATGCGCTAAGTCAGTTTAAACTCACTTAGCGCATGTTTACTTTAGGCTGTTTTAAAAGGATTACGCGTATCTTGGTTAGCATCAAGATTGCGCATCAAAATTGCGTGATCTAAATCGATATCTTCTGGCAGAGGAATTTTAACAATATGGCCTGAGCCTTTTGCATCGCTAATGGCTTCGCCTTTTTTGTTTTCCATAAAATCTAGCTTGAAGTTGATATTCCCTTTTGGCGTCATAAGCTCGAGTGAGTGACCAGTACAGAATTTATTTTTTACATCAATTTCAACTAAGCCATTATCGTTGCGGCCTAATACCTCACCCACAAACTGCTGTTTATCTGATACCGAATGACCGTACTCATAGTTTTGATAGTCTTGATGTGCATGGCGCTTTAAAAACCCTTCGGTATAACCACGGTGTGCTAAGTTTTCGAGAGTTTTAAATAAGTTTGCATCAAATGGGCGACCAGCAACCGCATCATCTATGGCTTTACGATATACTTGCGCAGTACGAGCAACATAGTAGAAAGACTTAGTTCGGCCTTCAATTTTTAAACTATGCACGCCCATTTTTGTAAGCTGATCAACATATTGAACTGCACGTAAGTCTTTTGAGTTCATAATGTAAGTACCATGCTCGTCTTCAAAAGCAGGCATGTACTCGCCAGGACGGCCTTGCTCTTCAAGCATAAATACTTCGTTACTTGGTGCACCATCCCCAAGTGTTGGGATCACCGCTTTAGGGTCGATTTTATGCACCATTTCGCCAGTTTCATTTTCGGTGCCGGGTTTCACATCGTAATTCCAACGACATGCATTAGTGCAAGTGCCTTGGTTTGGATCGCGTTTATTAATATAACCTGATAACAAACAACGGCCAGAGTACGCCATACATAGTGCACCGTGAACAAACACTTCAAGTTCTGTATTTGGGCATAGTTCACGAATTTCAGCGATTTCTTCAAGCGATAATTCACGCGACAAAATAACTCGCTCAATACCCTGCTGAGCCCAAAAGTTCACTGTGGCATAGTTGACTGCATTCGCTTGCACAGATAAGTGAATCGGCATGTCTGGCCACTTTTCACGCACCAACATGATAAGCCCAGGATCAGACATGATCAGCGCATCTGGCTGCATCTCAATAACTGGCTCAATATCTCGTAGGTACGATTTAACTTTGGCATTGTGAGGAGCAATGTTCGACACCACATACAATTTTTTATTTTGCGCGTGCGCTTCGTTAATACCGATTTGCAGGTTATCTAGGTCAAACTCATTGTTTCGAACACGAAGACTATAACGAGGTTGCCCAGCGTAAACAGCATCTGCACCATAGGCAAAGGCATAACGCATATTCTTTAAACTACCTGCTGGTGATAACAACTCAGGCGTAAAAGGACGAGGGGTCAAAATAGGTGACGACATGAAAGCTCCATACATCGAACCGAGTACAAGTCGGTTGCATGAATTAATACGATAATGAAGCGCGGGAGTATAATAATCTGCCCAGTAATTTTATTGATCTAGATCATGATTCAATAAAACTCAGCAGCACGGTTATACCAATACGCTTAATTAAGGGATCTCTTTTGAGGCAATAAAACCTTGTTAGCGACAGGTTTGATGCTTCAAAATGTTTAAGTATTATTGCGAATTGGTATCACATAGCATGCATATGTATAAATGATGTCTAAAGCAAAAAGTGACCGTAAGATGGTCACCTTTATAGCAAAGTCGACTGACGAGCTATTCTCATTAAAGTTATCGCCTTAAACTCCTGATAAACGCTCTCTGCGCTTTTTCCAAAGTAAAAACTGATAGCCAAGTAAACCGTCAGCTTGCATATTAATACGCCCCCCTGCGGCTTTTTCAATTTTCAACTCAGCGGGCTTGCCTGCTTGCTGAAACTCAAATAGATAAAAGCGCGTAGTTTGTTTATTTAAGTGAATAGCGAGCTGTTGCCGAGAGTCATTATAAAAGCTTATTAGGCTATTATTCTCAAATTGATACCTAACATTTTTATTTGTCGCTATTAACTTAGTCATAAGTTTGGCGAAGCTGTCATTCCAATTTGCTGACTTTTTCGCATATTCTATCGATGCTGGCGCATCTAATTCCCATACAGTCATTAATTCGCTGGGAAATTCACTTTTATCTTGGTAGTTATCTGTTGTTGGGTTTGATTGTGCCCATCCATTAAAAGAAGTAAAGCTTAACAACAAGGCGGCAGCATAGAGTGGGATTCTTTTAAACATTGAAAACTCTTTGATACTGTAAAAATTAAAATAAAGACCCACTTTTCAGTGGGTCTTATGCGCTTAACAAAATAAACGATTAGTCATCTAAGTGCGCGCAGCGACCAAATTCAGCACCTAGTTTAACTGCCTCAACCACTTGCTTAGGGAAGCTAAGCTCACGGTCGCGGCCGTTATCACATACAAATGCTTTATTGGCATCAATTTCGATTGATAGTGTTAGTCCAGCCACACCAGCCATAATCTCAGAGCCATTCGCACTTAAACCAAACATGTTATCGGTTAAGATACCTTTTGCTTCGGTTACGCCTTGTTTACCAAAGAACTCTTCTGTTGACATCCAACCAATACCTTTAAGGTAAATAGCGCCAACAAAACCGCCCGCTAATGGGCTACCAGCACGACCCGTAATTACTGACAAGTCGTCGTTTGCATCAAGTACCATGACTGAAGGTAAGCCAAAACCTAATTCAACTAACTCTTCATGGCTGTAGCCTAGGTCACAGTAATTAGTCCAAAAGCTTACCGCTGGAATGTTGTCACACCAACGCAGGCTACCAATTTGCTCTGTGGTATTTGATACTGTGTCCCAAACTTTAACGCCAACAGCACGACGGTTTTCAATTGCACCAAACGCAACATAGCGACCATCAACAGAAATAACTGAGTTATCAATCGCACCAAACTCGGTATGAGTATCAACAAGTTCACCATTTACCCAAGCAATTTGGGTAAAGCCATTTGTAGAACCTGTAATAGTCTTACCATTGCCTGATATACGGTCAGCTCGAGCCCATGCTGTACGACGGATCTCGGTATCACCATCTACTAGAGCGATTTCTTTACCTGAACCATATGAACGGTCAACCATCTTAGTACCTGGTAACAGTGTTGCCTTACCTGTTTTAACATCCCATACTGTTGGCATACCGACAGAACGAGCGCCTTCACCTTCTGCACAGCGGTTAGTTCCGTCATAAGGGAAGCGTGTATTACCTACGACAAGTTTACCCGCATCATCCATATCCCAAACACTTTGCGAGCTAAAACCTTGCTGGCTAGATAACGCACAGCTATTACCCGTCAAGTCTTCAAGCATTGATACGTGGCCTGAGTTAATATCCCAGATACCGCCTTGCATAATTCCGTTGTCATTAAAATGTGCGGTGATTGCTGCTTTAGTTGCAGTTTTATTCATCGCAGTATTTGTAGAGCTCAGTAATGCGTATCCATCAGGGCTAACTAATGTGTCAAATGACTTAGTCGCGCTGTCATATAAAAATGGGATACCTGATGACGTTGTTCCTAGCGCCTTCTTACCATTTTTCGCGTGGTCCATAACAAATGCTGAAATAAGTGGTGTATATTGGATACCGTCTTGATAACCGTTAAAGATCATCTCAACTTGCTTTGTCTCGCCTGCTGAAACAACAATTTCAGTTAAAGCACACGCATTATCTGTACTTGGGTCCGCACTTTCATTTTCATTCCAATACTCTGCTTCTGACAGAATATTTGTTTGCTGAGTTGGGTAGCCGCCAGCATTAATCTCTTGGGTATAAAGTGCATAACGCGCACCCGGAGTTAAACCATTAATAGTAAATGATCCATCAGGTCCAATACGACCTTGAGTCATATTACCTGACTGCTGACTGATCACATCTTCATAAGGATTATCAAGATTTCGAGCTATCAAGTTAATACCTGAGTACTCAACGCCTTCTTTTGTAAAAAGCTTGCCTTGAATGCTACCAAACTGTGATTTGTACTCGGCTGTTGGGTAAAGATCAGAGATGTTTACAATATCGTCTTTTACATTAATGGTATGCTGATTAGAACCTGCGCTTGAGCGAACATTAATAAACGGGAACATTGTTTCAATCGCTGAAAAATCTAGCATACTTGAGCTGGTAAACTTAGTTACACCAGCACAACCAGGCACACCATCGTATTGCGGACTATAGCTTGCCGACATATACACTAAATGACCATTTGCTTGAGAGTGAGACATATTAATCGCATGACCGAACTCATGGGTAAATACCCCACCTACTTGCGTGCCGTCAGTATCGTTAATATCAACATACCAGCCATTCATCAACGCAGTGGCTTCTAATATTTCACCTGTTTCTTCATCAGCCCATTCTGGGAATGCAATACCAAGCACTGAATTGCGAGGCACACCAAAATAGTTTTCTAAAATTCCACCGTCGGTGTCGTAGTTAACCCAAAAACCATAGCCGTTTTCAACGCCATAAATTTGGTCTACATTTTCAGCTGTTACATCAGCAATGCCGGTTTTTTCAAAGATTGTGCCTTGAATAGACATCTCAAATGTTGATGTTTCAACATCAGACCACTCTTTTACAGCGTTCGCTGTCACTGCATTTGCTTGCTCAACTGTTAAAAAAGTATAGTCACGGTCTAGCTCTGTATTCGCTGGGATCACAGTGCCATCAGGTAAGGTAACATCAATGTTAAATACGGTACCTTTTTCAAGCACACTAAATGTTTCAACATCATTACCATCTTTGTCTTTGATCAGCTGACCACCATCGGTCCAAACAGGAATACTGCCATTTGAAGTATCCCATTTGTAAGGCTGCATAGTTTGTTCATGAATATACAAAGGGCCGCCAGCTAATGCACCGGTTGATACTGTTGCTAGCGCTAATGCTGCTGCGATTCTTGAAAATTTCATTATTGTTGCACTCCAGATAGTTTACCCACTAAATCCATAAAAACACCTACATCAACCGCACCTGGTGTGGTTAAAAGGTTCTGTTGTTCAGCTGACAACTTACTGGTGTCTAACCCTTCAAAAACGCCTTGATTAGCAAAAATATTTTCTACCTTACCGTTACGTACAACAAACTTACCTTGTGCCAGACCTACCGTAGTTTGAAAGCCTGTAATAGATGCTGGTTTATACATAAAAGCAATCACTTGCTCGCCTTCGCGCCATTTAGAAAATCCCTCAGGTGTAGCCCCTAAGTAAACTTTGCCATTACCCATTGAACGAGGCTTAATCAAACCAAACTGGCGAAATGTATAAGTTGAGTCTTCTTTTACTTTGCCTTTTGCATCAGACGAAACTTCAATGGTCACTTCAGTATAAGGGCGGTTATTATCAAAACCGTCAGTAACACTAACTACGCGTCCTGAAATGATGCTTTGTGATTCCACCGTCATCTGTTGCAAATTTTGTTGTTTTAATTTCATTGCATTCGCTGCTGGCGAAAGTGTCAGCATCGTGCCTAAAGCAAAGGCCGAAGCACATGACAGCTTGGTAAACGCGCTGCGTAATTTCATTGATATCTCCTTCAATTATTAGAATTGTTTTCTCAGAACTGAACTTTGCCCATGACAAAGAAGCAATCCGTTACTAATTTATGACTGAATAGAAGTCGGAATTCACGTAAAACCATGTAGCGTTTTGTACACCCAATTTTAACATTTGAGTTACATTTTGATATAAGGTGAATTACTAACCACTAATTAAAGAGTGATGCAAAAAGTAGAGTTAAAACACTAATTAAGAGGGGGGAATAAAAAACAAAAGGATGATAAAGAATAGAAAACCCAGACTTAAATGAACCTAAAATTAACAACTGTACATTAATTGTTAATTATTTGTTTAAGCTAAATAAAGCTAACTTCAGCTTTAAAATTTGAATGCCTTAAAACTAAAAAAACACCTCGTTATTGCTTAGTAAATATCAGTGAAAATAATGTGCTGATTTTGCACTTCAGGCCTGACATTTAGCATAGAGTTCGAAAAACATCTTTATCTACATCAGCGACATTAAAGGTAAGAGTATCGAGTACAAACTATGCACCAATTACTTTGGTATCATTAACTTACCATACGATTATTGGTTCACTGCATGACTTCTCTAGGGAAAATTTATACATTCATAAAAATGCCATCACGCTAATGTTTAATTAAATTAGGAATTTTCACGTAAAGCGCGTATAATTCGCGCCCGTTAATATTTATCCTTTTATATTCAAAATTATTGGAGCATAAAGATGGCTTTAGAGCGTACTTTTTCAATCGTAAAACCTGATGCAGTTGCTAAAAACCACATCGGTGCAATCTACAACCGTTTCGAAACTGCGGGTCTTAAAATTGTTGCAGCTAAAATGGTTCACCTTTCAAAAGAGAAAGCTGAAGGTTTCTACGCTGAGCACAGCGAGCGTCCTTTCTTCGGTGCTTTAGTTGAGTTCATGACATCTGGTCCAGTAATGGTTACTGTTCTTGAAGGTGAGAACGCAGTACTTAAAAACCGTGAAATCATGGGTGCTACTAACCCTGCTGAAGCACTAGCTGGTACTTTACGTGCTGACTACGCAGACAGCATCGACGAAAATGCTGTTCACGGTTCAGACGCTGTTGAATCAGCTGCACGTGAAATCGCATACTTCTTCGCTGACGAAGAAATCTGCCCACGTACTCGTTAATTTCGAGTTCACAGCTAAGTCTGTGATGCAGAAGAAAAAGGGCTTTCGGGCCCTTTTTTAGTCATTAGCTAAGCCTATTATAAATCTGTTTAGCTAATGACTAAGTCGATTAAATAATATACAATCGCGCACCAAAACTACTTACCACCGTCACTGATTGAGGTTGTTTCATGACCACTGAAAAAAAGATTAATTTGTTAGATTTAAACCGAGACGCAATGCGTGAGCTATTCGTATCGTTCGGTGAAAAGCCATTCCGTGGCGATCAGGTGATGAAATGGATTTATCATTTTGGTGTAGACAATTTTGACGACATGACCAACGTCAATAAAAAGCTTAAAGAAAAACTAAAAGCTGAATGCGAAATTGTTGCCCCAGAAATCTCTGTTAAGCAAGTGGCAAGTGATGGCACCATCAAATACGCCCTATTGCTTAAAGGTGGCCAAGAAGTCGAAGCTGTTTGGATCCCTGAAAAAGACCGTGCAACTTTATGTGTTTCATCACAAGTTGGTTGTGCTCTTGAATGTACGTTCTGCTCTACAGCACAACAAGGCTTTAACCGTAACTTATCTGTGTCTGAGATCATCGGTCAGGTTTGGCGCGTAGCAAAAGACATTGGTTTAGACGGTGACAGCACAAAACGCCCTGTGACTAACGTGGTAATGATGGGTATGGGTGAGCCTCTGCTTAACCTTAAAAACGTCGTACCTGCGATGGAGCTTATGATGGACGATTGGGGTTTTGGTTTATCAAAACGTCGCGTTACTTTAAGTACATCTGGCGTGGTGCCTGCGCTTGACTTATTAAAAGAGAAAATCGACGTAGCGCTGGCTATTTCACTGCACGCACCAAACAATGAGCTGCGTGATGTACTGGTACCAATCAATAAAAAGTACCCAATCGAAGAGTTTTTAGCGGCGTGCCGTCGTTATATTGATGGCTCTAAAGCAAATAAAGATGTGACTATCGAATACGTTATGCTGCAAGGTGTGAACGACAGCACAGATCAAGCACATGAATTGGTTAAAACACTAAAAGGGACGCCTTCAAAAGTGAACCTTATTCCGTTTAACCCATTCCCGGGTAACGAATATGGTCGCTCAAGTAACAGCCGCATCGACCGTTTTTCAAAAGTACTACAAGCAGCGGGCATTACCTGTATTGTGCGTCGTACACGCGGTGATGATATTGATGCAGCTTGTGGCCAATTAGTCGGCGACGTTGTTGACCGCACTAAGCGTTTAGCGAAGAAGAAAATGCGCGAAGATAACGCAATTGCGGTAAATGTTCACCAAGCATAATCACAATATTTAAAGTAAAGCCTTTGTGCTAAACCTTTTATTTTTAAAATAATAGATGCAACACAAAGGCTTTTCGGTAAGATAGGCATACGGAATCAAAGAAGAGATTAGGTAATGCGATCTATACTTGCCCTAACAGTTAGTACATTGGCATTAGCAGGATGTGTCACAGAAAATAGCTACGACGGCAGTAACAGACCCGTTGTTGAAAAAGAAATAAACAACAGTGGTGCGGCGCGCACCCGTATAGCCCTTGCTTTACAATACTTAAAAACAGGCAATAATTCTCAAGCTAAGTACAACTTAGAACGTGCTGCCGATTTTGCACCTGATATTCCCGAAGTTCATTATTCTCTTGCCTATTATTATCAACAGGTTGATGAACCAGAACTCGCCGATAAAGCCTATCAACGCGCATTAAAAATTGCTCCAAATGATCCAAACACCTTAAATAACTATGGTGTATTTTTATGTGGTATTGGCGAATACGACCGTGCCGCTGAAGAATTTCTAAAAGCTATCGCAATTCCTAGCTATATTCGAGTTGCAGAAAGTTATGAAAATTTAGCTTTGTGCGCAATTGAGTTTGATGACTTTGATAATGCAGAAAAATACTTAAAATCAGCTTTAAATCACAGTTCACAACGCGCTTCATCGCTGATCACTCTCGCTGGACTTCATTACGCTAAAAGTGATTTACACAAAGCAGAAAGCGTTTTAGAAAAGTACGAATCAACAGGCCGTGTTACCCCAAGAGCATTAATGCTCAGTTATTTAATTCAACAGCGAATGGGCCACATCGAGAAAGCTGAAAAAACAGCCGGGATCATTTTACAAACTTATCCAGGTTCGAGCGAAGCAAAGATAATTTCATCAGGCCAAAATAAACGCTCAGAATTTGAAATTTTACGCGAAAAATATCGTCAAGCTCAGTTAGAAGAGCTACAAATTTCAAGTGATAACTTAGCTGTGAGTAAAGAGCAGCCAAAAATTCGTATCGTAAAGAAAAAAGTACCGCAAACAAAGGCACGAACAGGTCAAAGCACGGCTCTGTCTGCTGAATCTAACTCAAAACCAGCTGCGCAAGCGCTAGCAACAACATCGAGTAATGATCAACAAGCATACGCTATTGAACCATCAACAATTGATGAAAATAAAAGCCAGCAGACAGCTGCAAAGATTGAAACTGAAAGTACCGGCTTTAAAACAGTTACTTCAACACCAAAAAATAGTAACCAAGTTGTCGATACGTCAGCCGTAGTAAGCGCGCTATCTGTTGACGTTACCCCACAGACCACTGCCTCAGTCAGCTTACCAAATACTAAAAATGATGACGTGACGATTGTCTCGTTTGGTGAACCACAATCTGCTTATAAGCCAGAGCCCTCGGTTTCATCAAATCAAGTCGAAGCGGACAGTTCAGGCAGTGTGGTATTTTACGAAGCACAAAAGGATGAAAGCGTATTTAGTACCGACTCTGGGTTTTCATCTACATCAAGCCAACCTAGCTATAATGTGAGTGCAGAGCAAGTACAACTCCCCATGCTAAACCCAAGTGTACCTGCGCTGAATATTCCCTACCATATTATTCAAAATGGCGAAAACCTATTTAGCATTTCGGTGCGATACAATGTTAAACTACAGCAGATTTTGCAGTGGAATGGCTTCAAAGAATCGGATCGGGTCGAAAACGGCACCAAAGTGTATTTAAATGATCCGAACATTTATCACACGATCACTGAAGGTGATACGTTGTACAGCATAGCCACCCAGCATGGCGTGTTAATTGATCAATTAATGCGCTGGAATAAATTGAGCCCAGACGTTGCCCTTGAACCTGGGCATAGACTCTTATTAGTGGACCCTGACTCATACTCATTATGAATGAAGAAAATAACCTAGAACAACCGCAAGAAACGCTCGGCCAAGCGCTAAAAAAGCGCCGCGAAGAAGCAGGAATGAGCCTTGAGCAACTTGCCAGTGCATTAAAACTATCCGTTTTACAGCTGCAACGCCTTGAGAACGATGAGCACGAACTACTCGGCCCTATTACGTTTGTAAGAGGCTACATTAAAAGCTATTGCCGTGAGCTTAAAATTGATACTCAGGCAATTCTTGCTCTTTTACCTGAGCAAGTTGAGCCAGCTAAAAAGTCAAAGATGCAGAGCTTTTCGCGTCGTACAGAAAAAGAAGCAAATGATAACCGCTTGATGCTGTTTAGTTACTTTATCTTAGCAGTGATCATTGGCTCATCGGTTTTTTGGTGGTGGCAAAATAGCTCACCAGCACTTGAAGAACAAACCGCGACCGTAATGCCAAGTCAGCTCGAAACCAGTGAACTTACACCTGCAACAGAACAGTTGAGCAGTGAAACTGAGCAACTTAACGCGCAACCAGCAACAAGTTCAGTGCCACCAGAGAGTGAAAATGCACAACCTGCTACCAATAATACCAACGTCGTTGAAGCTAAAAAGCCTATTGAAGAGCAGAGTAATTTAGACCCAGAGCACAGCACTGTGGTAATGCACTTCAATGAAGACAGCTGGGTAGAAATTCACGATGGCAATGGCGATCGTATCGCATTTGGAGTTAAAAAAGCCGGTTACGTGATGACCGTAACAGGTCCTCAGCCGTTTAATGTTGTACTTGGCAAACACCAAGTGGTTGATATTACTTTTCAAGGTGAAGCCGTCGACACCTCACATTTTGCCAAAAATCGCTTAGCCAAATTTACTTTACCGTTATCAGAGTAATCGCAATGTTTTCAGAATCTCCTATTAAACGCAGAAAATCGACCCGTATTAACGTAGGTAATGTACCAATTGGTGATGGTGCACCAATTGCCGTTCAGTCGATGACCAACACCAACACCTTAGATATCGATGCCACGGTTGCGCAAATTCAAGCTATTCAAGATGCGGGTGCCGATATTGTGCGCGTATCTGTGCCGACCATGGAAGCGGCTGAAGCATTTAAAAGCATTAAAGAGCAAGTCACTATCCCGTTGGTAACGGATATTCATTTTGATTACCGTATTGCATTAAAAGTGGCTCAGTATGGCGCGGATTGTTTGCGTATTAACCCTGGTAACATAGGTAGCGAAGAACGTATTCGTGCCGTTGTAGACTCAGCGCGTGAGCACAATATACCTATTCGAATTGGTGTCAACGGCGGTTCATTAGAGCGTGACTTACAAGAAAAATACGGTGAGCCAACACCAGAAGCCTTGCTTGAGTCAGCAATGCGCCATGTTGAAATCTTACAGCGTTTAGACTTTGATCAATTTAAAGTATCCGTAAAAGCCTCTGATGTATTTTTAGCGGTGGGAGCATATCGTCTACTAGCTAAAGAAATCGACCAGCCTTTGCATTTAGGTATTACCGAAGCAGGTGGTATGCGTTCGGGCTCTGTTAAATCAGCTGTTGGCTTAGGTATGCTGCTTGCCGAAGGCATTGGTGACACACTACGCGTTTCACTTGCTGCCGATCCGGTACAAGAGATCAAAGTGGGTTTTGATATTTTAAAATCATTACGCATTCGCTCACGCGGTATTAACTTTATTGCCTGCCCGAGTTGCTCACGCCAAGAATTTGATGTGGTAAGCACCATGAATCAGCTTGAAGAGCGACTAGAAGACGTGGTTGAGCCTATGTCAGTGTCTGTTATTGGTTGTGTGGTAAATGGTCCAGGCGAAGCACTCGTTAGCGACATAGGTCTTGCAGGAGCTAACCGCCGTTCTGGTTTATACATTAACGGTGAGCGTCAAAAAGCACGTATTGATAACGATAACATTGTTGATCAGCTAGAAGGTTATGTGCGTGACTTTATCGCCAAAAAAGAGAAAGAAACGCCAATCGACATCAAAATCGTTGAATAATTCGCATATACTCGGCAAACCCTCAGGTTTGCCGTTTACCTTTATCGCCCAAACGGTATAATAGCGGGTCAATTTTTTAGTTTTTCTTGATGCGCGATTTTTCAGCGCAAGTACAGTATTTAGGATTTATCAGTGGCAAAACAAATTCAGGCAGTTCGTGGTATGAACGATTGTCTGCCAGGCGATACGCAAATTTGGCAGAAAGTAGAAGACATTTTACGTGAAACAGTTTCATCGTTTGGTTATCAAGAAATTCGTTTTCCAATTGTTGAATCAACCGACCTTTTCAAGCGCTCTATCGGTGAAGTGACTGATATCGTAGAAAAAGAAATGTATACCTTTGCTGACCGTAATGGCGATAACCTAACACTTCGCCCTGAAGGTACTGCAGTATGTGTGCGTGCAGGTAATGAAAACGGTTTACTGTATAACCAAGAACAACGCTTATGGTACATGGGTCCGATGTTCCGCCACGAGCGCCCACAAAAAGGCCGCTACCGTCAATTCCACCAATTTGGCTTAGAGACATTCGGCATCGCCACTGCTGATATCGATGCAGAAGTTATTTTGCTGACAGCCCAATTATGGAAAGAGTTTGGTATTAGCGAACACGTTCGTCTTGAGCTTAACTCACTGGGCTCAAATGAAGCGCGTGCTGACTACCGTGATGCGCTTGTTGCCTATTTAGAACAGCATGTAGATGTACTAGACGAAGACTCAAAACGTCGTATGCACACTAACCCATTACGCGTTTTAGATAGTAAAAACCCTGATGTACAAGCAATTTTGACTGATGCACCTAAATTATCAGAGCACTTAGACGCTGAATCAAAAGAACATTTTGCAAATTTATGTGAACGTTTAGACGCTGCTGGCGTCGAATACACGGTTAATGAAAAACTAGTGCGTGGTTTAGACTATTACAACCGCACTGTGTTTGAATGGGTAACCGATAGTTTAGGCGCACAAGGCACTGTTTGTGCCGGTGGCCGTTATGATGGACTTGTAGAACAACTCGGTGGTAAAGCAACCCCTGCAGTTGGTTTTGCTATGGGTCTTGAGCGTTTGGTGTTATTACTTCAAGCCTTGGAATGTGTTGGTGACATCCGCCGTAGTGCTGATGTATATTTGGCAGCCATGGGCGACAAAGCAAGCATTCAAGCGCCAATTATTGCAGCTCAATTACGCAATGACGTTGCTGGCCTTCGTGTTATGGTTCACGCTGGCGGCGGCAACTTTAAAAAACAGTTAAAACGCGCAGATAAAAGCGATGCACTCGTGGCCGTTATTATCGGTGAAGATGAATTAGAACAAGGCGTTGTGACAATTAAGTACTTACGTGAGCGTAAAGAACAAGTCACCTTAAAACTAGAAGAAGCGAAAACGCTACTAGCTGAGCTTATTTAAGCCCAGCTAGCAACAGAGGTAAGCATGGAAATTTATTCAACTGAAGAACAACAAGCAGAAGCAATCAAACGCTTTTTCCGTGAAAACGGTTTAGCACTAGGTATTGGTATCGTAGCTGGTTTAGGTGGACTATACGGGTGGAAAGCGTATAACCAAAGCCAAATCACCAATGCAGAAAATGCATCTGATTCATTCAATCAACTTGTTGAAAGTGGTGCCGTGCTAGAGAATGCGGATAACTTCATTAAAAACAATAGCGAATCAAGTTATAGCACATTAGCTGCTTTTGTTGCTGCAAAAGAAGCAGTAGAGAAAGGTGACCTTGATACAGCAAGCGAAAAGCTAAACTGGATCATCACTAATGAACAAAATAAAGAGCTAAAAGCAACGGCAACAATGCGTCTTGCACGTGTTCACCTTGCACAAAAACAATTTGAGCAAGCATTAACAACCTTGAATGCACAGCTACCAGCATCATTCACCGCTGCAGTTGCTGAATTAAAAGGCGACGTTTATGCTGCACAAGGCGATAAAGCAGAGGCGCGCAGTCAATACCAAGCTGCTGCCGACAATGGTGGCCTTGATAACAATCCGTTATTACAAATTAAACTTGATGACTTAGCACAAACTAGCCCAGCGGCGTAAGGGGTTAAGATGAAAAAGTTAACAGCGGCAACACTTGCTCTGTGTATCGCAACCCTAACTGGGTGTTCGTCAAGTGATGACGAAGAAGAACTTGTATTACCGCAAATTGTTAATCAATTTGAAACGGACGTAGTGTGGCAAGAATCAATTGGTGATGGTGTTCAACACTATTTTTCACGTTTAACACCTGCGGTACACGATGATGTGGTGTATGTTGCAAACCGTGAAGGCCTAGTTGAAGCGCTATCGCTTGAAAATGGCAACACGCTATGGCAAACAGACGTACGTGAAAATGCATCTTTTTGGCCTTGGGAAACCACAGAAAGTGCCAAATTATCGGGTGGTATTTTACAAGCTTACGGCAAGATTTATATTGGCTCTGAACACGGCTATTTAACAGCCCTTGATCGCGAAACCGGTGAAATTGTTTGGCGCAAAACAATGCCTGGCGAAGTACTTGCTAAACCAGCTGCAGGCGATGGCCTAATTTTTGTAAACTTAGCTTCTGGCAAATTATTAGCTGTGCACCCAGATACAGGTGAAGAGCGCTGGCGCTTTGAACAAGAAGTACCACCGCTAACATTGCGTGGCCAAAGCTCACCAACCGTCGCAAATGGTGGTGTATTACTTGGCCTTGAAACAGGCAAGCTAAGCGTACTAATTTCAGAAAACGGTTACTCTGCATGGAGTGCTGAAATTGCCACACCAAAAGGGGCATCTGAATTTGAGCGTTTAGTTGATGTGGATACTCAAGCACTGATCAGCGGCCCATATGCTTACGCAATTGCCTATAATGGTAATTTAGCCGCTGTTGATATTCGTTCTGGTAATGTTGTTTGGAAACGTGAATATAGCAGCTACCGTGATTTATCTATGGATAGCCAGTCTATCTATGTAGTTGATAGCGATGGCGTTGTTTACGGTCTAGATAAGACATCAGGTATTGAGCGTTGGAGCCAACCGGCACTACGCGGCTGGTACTTAACAGGCCCAACTGTGGCTGGTAAGTATTTAGCACTGGGTGACCAAGAAGGTAACCTGCACTGGTTAGACAAAGAAACGGGTGAGCTTGTATCGCGCGAAGACTTTGACAGCTCAGGCTTCTTTATCGAGCCTGTTGTTGCCGGTGACAAATTAATTTTATACACCCGAGATGGTGAAGTTAGCGCGGTTAAAATCCCAAACTAACTTACTAATAGTAAACGTTATTTTTCTAAGGCTTCGCTTGGCGAAGCCTTTTGTTGTTTTTTTAAGAGGTAGTTTATGCTTCCCGTGATCGCTCTTGTTGGGCGACCCAATGTGGGCAAATCCACATTATTTAACCGTTTAACACGTACTCGTGACGCCCTCGTAGCCGACTTTCCAGGCTTAACACGAGATAGAAAATATGGCCAAGCTGACTACGATGGCTATGAATTTATCGTGGTAGACACGGGTGGTATTGACGGCTCTGAGCAAGGTATTGAAACCGAAATGGCTGAGCAGTCGCTATTAGCGATTGAAGAAGCCGATATCGTGTTATTTTTAGTTGATGCTCGCGCAGGTATGACTGCTGCCGACCAAGCGATTGCTAACCATCTACGCAAACAACAAAAGAAATGTTTTGTTGTAGCAAATAAAGTAGACGGTATTGATGCAGACTCATATTGTGCTGAATTCTATCAATTAAGCCTAGGTGAAGTGCATCATATTGCAGCGGCTCACGGCCGTGGTATCACGCAACTCCTTGATACGACTTTACAGCCAGTTATTGCTGAACTTGCAAGCGAAAGTGAAGAGCTTGAAGAAAGTGATGACGAACTAATTGATCTTTACAGCGAAGATGAAGAAGGCGAAAACAGCGAGCAAGCCTTTGCCGACAAGCCTATAAAGCTTGCTATTATCGGTCGCCCTAATGTTGGTAAGTCAACACTTACAAACCGTATCTTAGGTGAAGAACGTGTAATCGTTTACGATATGCCGGGTACCACCCGTGACTCTATCTATATTCCGATGACACGTAACGATAAAGAATACATCCTTATCGATACCGCAGGTGTTCGTAAGCGTAAAAAAGTAAGTGATGTTGTTGAGAAGTTCTCAGTTATTAAAACATTACAAGCAATCGAAGATGCCAACGTCGTGTTACTAGTGGTTGATGCGCGCGAAGGTATTTCTGATCAAGACTTAAGCCTACTAGGCTTTGCTTTAAATGCAGGGCGTTCTTTAGTTGTTGCTGTAAATAAGTGGGACGGCCTTGATGATTACGTTAAAGAGCGTATTAAGTCAGAGCTTGACCGCCGCTTGGGCTTTATCGATTTTGCACGTTTGCATTTTATCTCTGCCTTACACGGCACAGGTGTGGGTCACCTATTTGAGTCAGTAGACGAAGCCTACGAGTCAGCAACTAAACGTATTAGCACAGCTATGCTGCGTCGTATCATGGATATGGCACAAGCCGATCACCAACCGCCACTTGTTCGCGGTCGTCGTGTTAAACTTAAATATGCTCACGCAGGTGGCTATAACCCACCACGTATCGTGATCCACGGTAACCAAGTTCATGACTTACCTGATAGCTATAAACGCTACTTAATGAACTATTATCGCAAAGCATTAAATATCATGGGTACGCCAATCAAAATTGAATTTAGAGAAGGCGACAACCCTTACGCTGGTCGTACTAACAAAGTGACCTTATCGCAAAAACGTAAAATCCGTGCGTTTGCGAAAGAAAATCGCAACAAGTCGTAGCCAATTGCTAAACTAAGTGTAAAGTATTAAAAAAACCTTGTGAGTATGACTTACAAGGTTTTTTTATTACTAAAACTATGCTTTATTTAATAAACGAACAATAAATAGAGCAACATAAATGGACTTTTTAAGTCAGGTTATTTACGTCGATAACGTAGAAGAAGTACTCGACTTTTACTATCAAGCATTTGGTTTTAATACCAATCATATCAGTGATGATGCCGATTACGGTGAACTTGTTACAGGGCCTGTTAAGCTTGCTTTTGCAACCCATCCGCATGCGCAATCGTATTTTAAGCAAGGGTATATTCGTGCCCACCCTAAGCAACCTGCACTTGGTTTTGAGCTAAGGTTCAGCTGCCATAATTTAGTAGAAAGTTACGATAAAGCAGTGCTTGCTGGCGCTGAGCCATTGTGTCCGCCAACTAAAAAAGACGCCCAGCATTATGCGTATGTTCGTGCTATTGAGGGCACCTTGGTATGTTTAGTAGAAGATTAGCCTTTGGTAAGGTCAGTCTTTTGTAAGATCCGTTTTAGTAAGGTCAGTGTGTAGCTCAAGGGTTAACTCGCGTAATAACTCGATTCGCTCCAAACTCATGTTTGAGCGCGCCATTAACTTAGCCGTTAATGCTTCGGCATCAGTTTTAAGCTGCATGCCCTGCTCTGTTAATGAGATTACTTTTTTGCGCTCATCTTCATTCGATACCTGACGCGTCAATAAACCTTTCGTTTCTAAGCGTTTAACTATTGGTGTTAAGGTGCCTGAGTCTAAGTGCGTATCATGAGAAAGCGCTTTTAAACTCACCTGATTTTTATACCAAAGTGAGTGCATCACAATATATTGCGGATAGGTCAAGTCATAAGCTTCAAGGATTGGTCGAAACGCTCTGATCAACGCATTTGTTGCACTGTATAAAGTGAAACACACATTGTCTGATAAGTTGTTGCTCATGCTATTACCCTAAACTGAAATACAGCCGTATTATTGCCTTAATTTAGTTTGCGCGCAAATTATTTTCTGACGATCTATTGCCTTTTACCGTAAACTTCATTAAATTGGCCACAAATAGTTTGCGCGCAAACAATTTGTGCGAACTATAATTATTCGCTCACTAGCCTAGCTAGCTCAAGTATTCGAGGTTTATATGGTTACAAGTCAACAAATTCACTTAGTTTCACGCCCAACGGGCATGCCTACACAGGCTAATTTTGCGCAGGTAGACGTATCACTTCCAGATTTGAACGACGGCGAGGTATTAATTAAAAATACTTGGATGTCTGTCGACCCTTACATGCGCCCACGCATGATTGATCGTAAATCATATATTGCGCCATTTAACTTAAACGAAGTGATGGAAGCCGGTGCTATCGGCGAAGTTGTTGAATCACGCAATAACGACTTTCCGGTAGGAAGCAAAGTAAGTCACATTAGTGGCTGGCGTACCATGCACATTAGCGATGGCAGCGATTTAACCCTACTACCTAGTGTACCACTGCCTGACCAACTATTTTTAAGTACTATGGGTATGACAGGGTTAACCGCATGGGCAGGTTTAACAAAGGTAATTAGCCTAAAAGAAACCGACACTGTGTTTGTGTCAGCGGCATCAGGGGCTGTAGGTAGCGTAGTGTGCCAAATTGCCAAGCTAAAAGGCTGTAAAGTAATTGCATCGGTTGGCTCTGACGAAAAAGCGCAGATGGTAAAAGCGTTAGGCTTTGATAAGGTAATTAACTATAAAACGGTAGCAAACCTAACAGAAGCTCTTGAACAAGCGGCACCACAAGGTATTGATGTGTACTTTGAAAACGTAGGTGGCGAACACCTTGAAGCAGCACTCAATGTAATGAACGATTACGGCCGTATTCCTGTTTGTGGCATGATCTCAGGTTACAATAACGACACAGCACAGCCAGGGCCAAGCAACCTGTTTTATATCAACTCGAAAAAGCTCACCATGCAAGGCTTTATCGTGATTGATTACTTTGATCAGTTCCCTGAGTTTATTGAGCAAATGGGTGCGTGGATCAGCGAAGGTAAAATTAAATCTGAAGAAACGGTATACCATGGCATCGAAAATGCCGTTGATGCATTTCTTGGCCTGTTCGAAGGTAAAAATAAAGGAAAAATGCTAGTTAAGCTTTAACACCTAACATGCAAATAAAGCCTGTATCTTAGTTGGTACAGGCTCTATTTAGGCAAATTTAAAAAATACGATTGCCGAAACAAGCATCCCTTGCGCTTATAATCCTTCATATTCGGCCTTCCTTGGTTTTAAAATATGCTCCTGACAAGTCATCTTATTCCAACAATCTGTTTCAGGTACACCGTAATACCACGCTTTAAAAATAGGTTGATACTTTTCAATCACACGTTGTTGCATGCGTTTTGAAAAATGGGGTAAGTAAACCGTTTTAGTCAACGTGATATGCCTTGCAATCATCTGTCCTAAATTAAAACGCGCTTGCCGATACCTAATATCTGCTTTTTTAAACTCTCTGCTATCTGGTGCGAATTTTTGCATGTCTTGTTTAGGGCCTTCCGCCCAGCCAGCCACTTTGTTCATTTGTTCAGCAAAGGGCTTAACAGTAAACGTTACATAAATGGGGTCATCAGCATCGGTGGGCGCAAAACCTCGAGTAAAGACGTTGTAGTGATAATTAGGATGAGTAACTTTAAAAAGAATTGTTGCGTAGGCATTAGGTTGCAATAGGTCTAACCGCTCTCGCGGGAAGGTAATTGGCTCATTAGCATAGCTCGTTTTTAGATATCTATAACCGGAGTCTATGCCACAGCTACTATGACCACACGACTCTGTGTACACAGACTCTATTAAAAAAGGAAACTCCGACACTGAGCCATCTTCTGTTTTAATTGTCACAACGATGGGCCCACGATAACCATGCGCCTTATCAAATAAATAATTACAACTTGTTGTAAACAAACAGGCCAGTAACACACCGCTAAATTGCACCACCTTGCGCTTATAATCCTTCATATTCAGCTTCCCTTGGTTTTAAAATATGCTCCTGACAAGTCATCTTATTCCAACAATCTGTTTCAGGTACGCCGTAATACCACGCTTTAAAAATAGGTTGATACTTTTCAATCACACGTTGTTGCATGCGTTTTGAAAAATGGGGTAAGTAAACCGTTTTAGTCAACGTAATGTGCCTTTTAATCACCTTTCCTAATTTAAAACGCTCTTGGCGATACATTATGTCTGCTTCTTTAAATTCTCTGCTATCTGGTGTGAATTTTTGCATGTCTTGTTTATAACCAGTCGCCCAGCCAGCTACTTTATTCATTTGTTCAGCAAAGGGCTTAACAGTAAACGTTACATAAATGGGGTCATCAGCATCGGTAGGCGCAAAACCTCGAGTAAAGACGTTGTAGTGATAATTAGGATGAGTAACTTTAAAAAGAATTGTTGCGTAGGCATTAGCTTGCAATAGGTCTAACCGCTCTCGCGGGAAGGTAATTGGCTCATTGGCATAGCTCGTTTTTAGATATCTATAACCGGAGTCTATGCCACAGCTACTATGACCACACGACTCTGTGTACACAGACTCTATTAAAAAAGGAAACTCTGGCACTGAGCCATCTTCTGTTTTAATTGTCACAACGATGGGCCCACGATAACCATGCGCCTTATCAAGTACTGTAGTGCAACTTGTTGTAAACAAACAGGCCAGTAACACGCTCATAAACACCACTAATTTTTTCACACTATTGACCTTATATTTTAAAAATTATTTAGCGCTAATAATGGGGCTGTCGGCACTGTCACTAATTTGGTAGCCATAAATGTTGGCAAGCTGCGGCAGCTCAGGCGACAAGGCAAGGCCGTTGTCTGTATCAAACAATAGTCCTAACGTTTTTAATAAGTCAGCTTTATTATTTTTTAAAATTGCATCGCAGATATTATCAATCTTAGTAATATTCGGGTTGGGTGATGCGCGGTCGTTATTTGGGCTCAACTCAGCCGAGTTTAGTTGCGAAAGCAAACTTAGAATTAGACTAAGCTCATGATCAGACTGAGAGTTTAGCTGTTTTATCTCAGGCTCTTTTTGTTCATTATCATTTAACATAACTACTAGCGATGTATAAATAAACAAAGTAGCGAATATGAGAATAAAATATAAAACAACCCTGTTATGACTTATATTCACAGCAATTCCTTTTGTAAAACCATTTAAAACTTTAATAACCTTACACCAGCAATAAAGACCGTCAAAAAAATCATTAAAAAACAAACAAAAGAACCGTAATAAAAATAAAGAACCAGTAATTTTTAACGATTAAAAGCAAGATAAAAAGCTCACCATGCAAGGCTTTATCGTGATTGATTATTTTGATCAGTTCCCTGAGTTTATTGAGCAAATGGGCGCGTGGATCAGCGAAGGTAAAATTAAATCTGAAGAAACAGTTTACCATGGCATCAGCGTTGTTTCCTAAAAGTTTGAACTATCTTGCCAGCCTGTGATCAGATCATCTATATTTTACTAGCCCGTGCAACAACAATGAGCAAAATCACAAACTGGTCTCACTATAATCAAGCCCTCGTTAACCGCGGTAATATTCGCTTCTGGTTTGACGAAAAAGCAACGCGTCATTGGTATAACGAATGTACTCACGG
>NZ_JAMXSK010000018.1:0-113080 GCF_024124645.1 Pseudoalteromonas sp. Ps84H-4
CGATCAACTGCTTGTAACTCATGGTATCTACTCTTGTTTTTTGGCGATTACAGAGTACCACCAACAGGCAGTTGATCTCTTCTCACCGTTTAACCATGAGTGGTGCACTTATTATCTGAATTCGGGATAACTGAAATAAATTCAAGTTTTTAGCGGCCAGCAAGCCATACTTGTAATTTTTCGACTGAACCTGAAACTTGTTCATCAAGGGTTTGTGATTTTTCTTGTGCTGTTGCGACATCGCCTTGGTTCAAAGTCAGTTCAATTTCTTGCGCAAGTGCTGATAAACTCATGGCACCAAATTGGGCGGCATTTGATTTTAAACTGTGTGCATGCCTTGCTGCTGCTTCATTATCTGAACCAAGATTTGCAAGTACTTCAGATCCTAAACGCTGAAATTCACTGCAACAAAAGGTTAAGGTGTCGGCAAATTGGTCACCTAAAAGTGATTCCATTCCTTCAAGTGCACTCTCATCAATTGTGATTGTCGTCATCTTTATCCCTTAATTAAAAACGTAATTATATAAATCGCAACTTTAGCGGTTCATAGCCAAAAAGCAAACCTGCTTTGCGAGTTAAGCTCATGTATACTAGGCATAGTTTTGATTTACACCTGAGTTTGTATGGCTAGAGAATTGTGCTCACATTGTGGCTTTTCAGTTAAAACCTGTTTATGTGATTCAATAAGCATAATCAATAATAAACTAAAAATCATTATATTACGCCACCCTAGTGAGGAAAAAGTTACTAAGAACACCGCTAATTTGCTGAATTTAGGCTTAGAAAATTGCCAGATCTTTGCTGGTGAGTCAGAACAAGACTTTTTACAGCTTGCAACATTCCCAAAAGCAACAACCGCGGTACTTTATCCTGCTGATGATGCATTATGCTTAGATGAGCACACAGCCACTTCAAATGCTTTCAAACAGTCTTTGAGCCATTTAATCGTGATTGATGGTACGTGGAAAAAAGCTTACAAAATATTGCAATTAACTCCTAGCCTTCAAGGCTTTCAAGCTGTGAGTTTTAAACAACTACCCCAAAACAAATACGTCATTCGTAAAGCACCACGCGCAGATAGTTTATCTACTTTAGAAGCTGTTGCTCATAGCCTAAAACTGATTGAAGGCCTTGATGTAACACCGCTATACAGATTATTAGCGGCACTGGTCGATAAGCAAACCCAACATATGCCAGATGATGTTAAGGCGCGCTATTTATAATGCGTGTATCAAAACGACTTAGCGCAGGTTTTCATCGTCAAGGTCCAGATTACCGCTTTGATGATCAAGTTGATTTTGACGATATTCGCGACACCTTTGGTTTTCGTACCATGGTGGTTGGCAATTGGGTTAATAAGCAAGAGCGGCTTTTAGCAGCAAATTTAATTTACGATGCCTTAGCTGATCTTGCACAAATTCTGACTTTGCCACCAACAGCGATTGGCCTTAGGGGTAAGCTTAATTTTGCCTTTGGTCATGGTGGCCAAAAAGGTGTGCAGGCTCATTACAATGCCCACAGCCAAACTCTTGCGCTAGCTAAAAATGCTGGCGGTGGCGCTCTCGCCCACGAATGGTTTCATGCGTTTGATCACCATATTTGTCAGCATTTATTTAAGAGCAGAAAGAGCATGCAATTTTGCTCAGCGCTGTGGCTCGAACAGTCACCAAATTTAAGCCATCCACTAAATCAGCGTTTAAATGAATTTTACCATCAGGTTTTTTTAGATACCTCAGGTGCAAATCCAAATGAGTTCGTTAAGCAATCTATCGCTTTTGATAAGCAGGTAAAACAACTATATATGAGTATGCCTGAGGAGCTAGCTGCCCGCTGTTTTGAAAAGTGCATTACCATGCACCCTGATATAAAAAATAGCTTTTTAGTGAGTGGGTTATCGACAAGTGGCTTAATCTACCCAGATGACCAGCATACAATGCGCTGCTTTTCTGCACTGCTGAATTACTTTAATCAATTAGGTTTGCTGTTGCATCAAGGCTAATTTCAACTTTCTGCACATCGCTTATCCAAGCTAAGTAGTCATCTGCACAAAGCGGTTTTGAAAAATAATACCCTTGTCCAAACTGGCAGCCATAACTTTGCAGCATTGCTAAGCTTTGTTCGTCTTCAATACCCTCAGCAACCACCTGCGCGCCCAGAGTGGCAGCAATGTCGCAGGTTGCTCGACAGATACTCTGATCATTTACTGAAAACGGCAGATTTAACACAAATTGCTTATCTATTTTCACTTCGTCAAAGCCAAGTTGACTTAAATAAGCAAGTGAAGAATAGCCAGTACCAAAATCATCAATCGCGAGTTTTAAGCCAATTAAACGGTAGTCATCAAGTGTGGCTTTAATCTTTTTACTTTCTTCCAAAGTGGCTGATTCAGTCAGCTCTAACATCACGGATTCGGCACGCACTTTTTGCTCATTTAAAATGGTGATTAACAGCACAGGTAGGTCTTTATTTAATAGATCTTTTGCTGAAATATTAATAGAAATAACGTGATCGGGTATCAGTTTGCAAAACTTCGCTTGCCACTGGATACCATTTTCAACCACCCACTCTGTAAGCTGATTGATCACCCCTGCTGATTCTGCAATTGGAATAAATACATCAGGGCTCACCGCACCAAATACAGGATGATGCCATCGCAGCAATGCTTCACAGCCCACTACTTTTCCGGTTTTCAAACAAATCTGTGGCTGAAAATGTAAGCTTAACTGGTTTTCATCTATCGCCATTTTAAGCGCTGCAGCAATGGATAACCTTTGTTCAGAAAGCCGCGCACTCTCTGAGTCGAACATGCGCCAACGCTCACCTTGTAGGCGCTTTTCGGTCATTGCTTGTATTGCACATTGCAATATTTGCTTTGCGGTATTGCCATGCATCGGGTAATAAGCAACACCAATATCAACACTATCGACTAAGTTAATATCTTCATGGGTGAGCCCTTCTTCAAAGACCCCATGGATCAAACATGCAAACTGCTCTATATGACTGAGCTCTAATTCGCCAATAACTAAGCAACCAAATGTACTGTCATCAACGTGAGCAAGCCATGCGCTCCTGCTGGCTTGAATTTCAAGCTTTAATGCATTCATGGTCTGTAGCTGAGTATTTAAGATACTTAACCTTTCATTTATACAAATATTGGCTTGCTCAAAACCAAATGTAGAACGCGCGTTTGAAAGTACATGAGGTTTAAATAACAAAACTGAAAAGTGTTGTTTCTGCGATACTTTCTTCACCATTTGCGCGAGTAAAAATTGCTTATTTGGCAGTTTAGTGTCTGCATCATGCAGCATAGAATAACTAAATGCTGAAATTTGCTGACGATCTTTTAACAACAGCACAGAACATATCGCCAGTGATGTGATAAGCAAAATGGTGTTGTGAACTCCATGATAACCAATACCAAAGCCATTCCAAATAAATAGACTAAATACCTGAGTCACAATTGTCAGAAGCATAAAACAACGAAGATGAGTGCGGCTATTTTTACGCTGCATTAAACGCAAAAATACAGCAGCTGCAAAACTTAAGAACCCGATGCATGAAACTATAAATAACCATTGGCGATTAAATTGAGGCAGTAGTGATGACAACACGGCTGCACTGAGTAAACAAACCATCATAGCTTGCCACGCTTTTTTAAAGCGAGGTTTATAGGTATGGATTGCTAGAAAGTGATATAAAAAGTAGCTCGCAAAACATAATGCAAACTCATTAACGGGCCATTTTGCTTCCCAATCTAAACCATTAACGAGATAGTTTATTAACCCGTTATCAATCAAAAATCCGATACAAACCAACACGAAGTACGCATTCAGCACCAAGTATTTTGGTTGCTGCGATACAAAAAAATAAACAGCGCACACAAACATACATAAAATTAAGACGCCTAAGATTGCGCCATAGCTTAATATGATTTGATGGAGGTTTATTTCGAACGCTTTTGCAGCAACAACCCCAACTTCTAAAGTCAGTGCCCTATCGTGCTCAAAGTTAACCAATGCCCAGCGATGTCCTTGACTATGCTCTATTAACCAATGTGGTCGCACATTTGATAAGTTTTCGAGTGAGGCGAGCCGCTGATCATCAGTCGCCTGATAACTTTCATCTAACAGATAGAACTTTGCCCAGGTTAAGTTAGGCTCACCAAGATAGACAACGTAATTTTTATTGTCGGGTAGTTGGAATAAATCGATTATTAACCAGTGGGATGTTTGCGGGGCAAGACGAATGGAACTGCTTTCGAGTGCATTCAGCTGTTTAGCATTTTGTAGTGATTCTTGCAGGGTTCCACTTAATTTGGCAAGTGGCTCGGGGGAGTCAAGCAGCCAAACCGAGGCATTATCACTGGCAGCAAAAGTGCTAACGCTGTGTAAAAATACACAACACATTATTATGGGCAGCGTTCTAACAACCCGATGGATGTGCTTGCCAATAAAATGCATTTTAGCTCCGTGCTTTAAACACCAGCTAAAAGTATGGGAGGAATACGCTTAAATTGCCAATTATGCAGGATTTAATTAGGTAAAAAGTTCAGTAACAAAATGTTATGTGGCCCGAAAGCCACACAAACTCTAATTATTTATTATCATCACTGATACGACTTGCAACCGCCGTATTTTGATCTTTATATTTTGCGTCTTTACGCGTGTTATACGGATTTTCTGCAGGACTTGTCATGGTTTCAAAGCTCATGGCACCAATTTTCATCATTGGGCGAAGCGCCAATGGCAATTTACCTGAGTTATAAAACTCTAACACGATATTACCAGACCAGCCTGGATCAATACGATGTGCTGTAACATGTACCATCAAACCAAGGCGAGCTAACGATGAACGACCGTCTAACCAACCAACAATATCTGCTGGTAATGTGACTTTTTCATGGGTAATTGCCAGTGCCAGTTCACCTGGGTGCAGGAAAAATGCTTCTTCATCAGCAAGCACAATTTCGTCACTCATGATTGATTCCATCGCCTTATTTAACTGATCTTTTGGACCACTTAAGTCAACATAGGCTGCGGTATGATCTTGGAAAACTCGAAACTTGTTGCCCAAACGCAAGTCTACCGTCACACCTGAAATCATTTCTTTACTCGGTGTTGGCTCAATAACAATGCGGCCTTCGTCAATATACTGCTGAATATGGGTATCTGATAATCTCATTTATTATTCTACCTAATACAACTTAAACATATGATTTTAAGTTGAAAAAACACGCTAAGCTTTAAACTAAACACACCAAAAATCGAGTGTGGTTCAGCAAAGCCAAATGGGGTGGCTATAGTGTGCCATATATTACACAAATCATCAGCGTGTTGCGCGAATAATTCTCAACTAAATAAGATAAGCCATCTCAGGTAATAAGATCAGCTCTTTCTGATTTATCTGAAGTACTGAGTTTTGTTTTAATGCCCCGATTATAAGGAGAATGAGGATAAGTTGTTATGGATTACGTCATTTTATCCGTAATAACATTGCCAGCATGCGTTGCCGCTATTTTAATTGCCAAACATTACGCTAAAAAGCATGATTTATGGCATGGCTTTCTCGTTTTTATCGGTTCATTACTATTAACTAGCTGGTCGGTGGTTGGCTTAGTTGCAAACGAAACGTTCTTTTTCCCACTGCCTTCATTACTCACTATTGTCTTTTACTTCTATTGTTTTGGTGAAACCGATATTGTGTTTATGCCTAATTTATTAATTAATCCTGGCATTGCCTTTTTTTGCTATTTTTCGAGTTACTTCTTTTATCGCAAGAAACCTTTCTAAACCCGTGTTATTAATTGTCACTTTTTGAAAATCACGTTTTTAATAAAAAAAGCCGCTCATTGAGCGGCTTTTGTTCCTTTGGGGATCACATATTAAAAGCTATAACGGGCACCGATTGTGTAACGCGGTCCGTACTGGCGAGCAAATAAGAACTGCTCTTCGTAACGACCGTAGCCACGCTCAGTTTCGTTGTTAAGGTTTATACCTTCAAAGAAAACGGTCATGTTTTCGTTAATGTCGTAGTTAACGCTTAAGTCCCATTGACCGTAGGTATCGCCAAATTGTGGCGGCGCATCAGATGAGCCTTGCGATTGACCTACACCTATTAAGTACGAATCACGCCATGCGTAAGTTACTTTTACTGATAAGCCATCTTTATCATAGAAGGCTTGGAAGTTCGCTGAATCACTTAAGCCAGATAAAGGAGCTTGCTGAGTTAAACTTGCTACATCAAATTCAACATCACCATCAACAAACGTGGCATTAACCCCTAAGCCAAAGCCGCTTTCACCAAACAAGTGTTGTACAGCAACTTCAAAGCCATCAACTGATTTACTATCTGTATTTTGTGGCTGAGAAATATTCCAAACCATCAATGGATCAGAACTCGTTGGCTCAATGGCACCATCCGCATTACCATAACCTAATGCCAACATTTCATTGAAAACAGCGTCACTCGTAGCCTGCTCGCCACGCGCTTCAACAGATGCAACAGCTTCAAGGTAACGTGGACCATTTAAGATATCGTATAAACCATCAATGGTTGTTTCAGTGATTTGCGTTTGAATAAAGTTATCTACGTCTTTTTTGAAGTAGCCGACCGATGCATAGCTGCCTTCACCGTAGTAGTACTCAAGCGATAAATCGAGGTTTGTTGATTCAAATGGCAACAAATTAGTATTACCTTGGCTACCTGTCCGAGCACCCGGTTTAGGGCTACCCGTTAAGCTACGGCCACCAGCCAAATTACCCAGCGGCGCACGTGCCATGGTTTTACCCCACGAAACACGACCAACTAACTCGTCTGTAATTTCAACTTTTACGTCAATGTTCGGCAACCAAATATCGTAGTTACCTTCTTCTTGATAAAAGTTATCTGTGCCACCAGTTTCGTACTGCATGATCCACTCAGAGGCACTTACCCAGTTCACTTGGCTTTCAACACGTTGACGAACCGTACTGGTTACATCAGTATCTTCGTAGCGAAGACCTGCATTAATTTGGACAAAGTAATTTGCAACTTCAAATTCCCATAAACTGTTCACATAGAAGCTTTGCGTTTTTTCTTCTACGTAGCTTTCACTGTCGATACCATCATAGAAAGGGTCAATTGAATATTGGTTATCGCCCAATAAGTCTTCATTTAAATAAGCAAGTTGACGCGCTAACGCTTCTTCAAAGCTATAGGTGTAGTAATAATTAGGCTCAAGCGCACTACCACCACCAGAGAACTGATCTAACATGTCGCCAGTATCATTATAAGTGAACATGCCGTCTGGGAAGATTTCAGTGAATGATGGGTTAAAGCCCGGACCACCACGCAGACCACTCCAAGCGGTAAAACCACCCATCGTTTGCTTGGTGTGAGCCGCACCAAATTTCACTTTAACAAGCGGAATTTCAAAGCGCTCATTAAACCACGTTGTGTGAAGCTGAGCTTGCTCTACTTTAGACTCACCTGGTGAGTAGCTAAACTGGCTGAAGTTTGAATCAATTTCACTTGGATCAAGTACCGTTGTGCCATTATTCCAATTAACATATGCATGCGGGATTTCACCAGTACGATAGTCATACACCTTGCTACGGAGTTGGTCAGAACCAAGAATGATCTGGCCGTCAGAACCTAAACCGTCATCTGCACCATTGTCTGTTTCATTCTTCGAATCGTGATAATCGAACTCAACTTCCCACGCATCGTTGATTTGCCACTCTAAATTTAAACCAATTGAGCGTGCTTTTACTTCTGTAGTGCCACGGCTTGCAGTAAATGAACCATCGTTACCACTAATATCGGCATAAAGTGCAGTACCATTTTCATCTAGCTCATAGCTATTAATGTTGCTGCCAAACTCATTCCAAATACCCCAACCTGTTGTTTCAACGCCTGTAATTGCACGGCTTGCCGTGTAATCAACCGTTGCAGTGAAGTTTTCAACTGGTGCATATTGTAAAGTCACTTGGCCGTTAGTACGCTCACGTTCAACATCAGCAATGCTGTAGTTCATATCTTTTGGAAAGAAATGGTTACCAACACGGTTGCCTTCACTATCTACTGGACGTGGGTCAATGTAGTCACCTTCATCTAATGATGGTAAATCTACATTCGCTTGCCAGCCTTGAATGTTTGCGCTTTGTTGTTGGAAATCACGCTCTTGATGTGAGAATGAAACGGCAAAGCCAACTGAATTATCAACATATGTATTACTGTACATCGCTGAGAATTCAGGAGTTACATCATCCCCTTTTTCATTTGACGAGTCGTGAATAGCCTTAATAGACGAACTAAATTTTTCACCTGGGCTATTTAAAGGGCGAGTCGTTATAATGTTTACTGTTGCCCCAAGACCACCACTTGGTACATCTGCTTGACCTGATTTTGCAACTTCAAGTGCACTTACACCGTCAGCGGCGATATTTTCAAGGGCGTAAGAACGTGTATAACCAGTACCCGGCATTTGACGGCCGTTAAGCATTACCAGGTTAAACTCAGGGCCAAAACCACGCACTGTGATTTCGCTGCCTTCGCCGTTTGAACGACTAACAGATACACCGGTAATACGTTGCAGTGACTCGGCTAAGTTAGTATCTGGGAATTTACCCATTTCTTCTGCCGAAATCGCATCAACTACACCTGTAGCATCGCGTTTCATATCCATGGCGCGGATCAAACTGCCACGAATACCTTTTACTTCAATAATTTCTATTTCTTTGTCAGCTTGCTCATCTTGCGCGTAAGCCATCGGCATAGTGCCAAACCCTGCGGTTAAGATCATCGCCACTGAAGCTGCAAGAGGCGTTTTAATAAATTTTGTGCTTTTCATGATTTACCTGCTTTTGCAATTTGTTGCCATGGTATGTAGGTGCCAGTTTGGCACCCACCATTGTTGCCAGTGTTAATTAAGGATTCGCAATGACTGCATTATCGATACGGTAAACCGCACCTTCACCCATGCCCCATGAAGGGAACACCATAACAACGTCGATTGCACTAATATCAAGGCCTGCACTTAGTAAATCGGCAAGTGTATATGTGTATGTTTGCCATTCACCAACCACTGGCTCGACACCTTCTTGGCTTGCACTTAGTGGAAGCTCCACAGCTTGCCCTGCATCGTTTGATTCGATTTTAAATAACCACTGCGCATCTTGGTTACTTGCGTTTGAAACGATTTTCATTTCAAAACGAACTACACCTTGAGATAACATGTGTGATGCATCAAAACTCACGCCATCTGCTGCTAAGAAACCCATTACAGTTGGTTGAGCACCAATTTGAAACTCAGCAACTGAGCCGTGAGCTTCGTCGTCTGTTTCTACCGTTGGTGTACTACCAGCACAACAATCCCAAATGCTCCATTGGTCTGCTACGCTATCTGCAAATAAAGTGAGATCTGATTGCGGCTGCGGTGCATAAATACGTGCATTATCTATGCGGTACACAGCACCCTCACCTTGACCCCAAGCAGGGAAAATCATGATGACATCGATAGCACTCACATCTAAACCAGCTTGTAGTAGTGTGCTTACAGGGAATGTGTAGGTTTGCCACTCACCCGCAACCGGATCAACACCTTCAGTACTTGTATTAAGGTTAACTTCAACCGCTGTTGCCCCTTCATTTGACTCTACCTTTAACATCCATGGTGCATCAGGAGTTGATGGTAGCGATGTTATTTTCATCTCAAATTGCAACATACCGTCATCAACAAGCGAAGTCGCATCAAATTGAGTACCACTACCACCTGATGAGGTGCGGTTAATAAAGCCCATTACTGTTGGCGTTGCACCAATAGAAAACTCAGCAGTTACACCATGCTCTTCGTCATCAACTACTTCAATAGGTGTTGAGCCCGCACAGCAATCCCACAGAGGCCAGTCTAGGTTAGTCTCATCAGTGAACAGTGTTAGTGAAGGTAATGTTGTTGAACCACCGTTAGTGATTTCAACATTATCAACACGGTAAACAGCGCCTTCACCTTGACCCCATGCTGGGAAAATCATTACAACATCAATCAAAGATACATTTAAGCCTGCGTCAGCTAATGTTTGTAATGGGAAGGTATATGTTTGCCACTCACCAGCTACAGGACTAACACCTTCAGTGCTAGCACTTAGGTTTAGCTCAACAGCTGTCGCGCCTTCATCACTTTCAATTTTGAAAAGCCAAGGTGCATCAGGAGTAGAAGGTAATGAAGTCACTTGCATATCAAAACGCACATAACCGTCTTCTAGCATAGCGCTTGCGTCATAAGGAGTGGCTTGGCCGTTTTCATCGGTAATAAATGCATCACGGCTAATGAAACCATTTACCGTTGGTGATGCACCCACAACAAATTCAACAACATCACCGCGCTCAGCATCTTCAACAAGTGCAGGAGTTGAACCACCACAACAATCCCATGCTGGCCAGTTAGGGTTAAAGCTGCTATCAAAAATAGTAAGCGGCGTTACTGTACCATCACTAGGTGGTGTAGGTGCAGGAGCTTTACCTTGTACTAGTGCATCTTCTAAATTATCGTAACCAGGGCGAACTGTTTCACAGCCTTTGCCTGTATCTGGGTCTTGTGCACATTCGTAAACACGAACATAGTCAACTTCAAAAGTTTGACCATTTTCAAATGCACTTGCATCAATGCCCGTTGCATTAACGTTTTCTGGCCAGTCACCGCCTACAGCAAAGTTTAAGATTAAATAAAACTCTTGGTCATAAGGAGATGCATCCCAGAAAGTTGTTAACTCACCGGTTGTTTGATCAAAGTACTCTGTGTACCAACCTTTGTGTTTAAGTGCCAGAGCTTCGCCTTTAGCATTGTAAAGTAACTCTGATTTGCGCTGTGTTGCATATAGATAGTCGTCTACATACCAACGAATTTCACCTTCTTGCCATTCAATTGCATAGGTATGAAAATCATCCGCTGGGTTAGTGCCTTGATCAAATGTATAAGCCTTACCGCTTTGATCATTATTCGGCCACTCTTTACCATAGTGAAGCGTACCGTAGATATTTGACTCAACACCGTCATCTGTTGGGACTTTCAAGTTAACCGACTCAACGATATCAATTTCACCAGAGCGTGGCCAACCACCATACACTTCATCTGTTGGCATCATCCAAAATGCAGGCCATGAGCCTTGACCACTTGGAAGTTTGGCACGGACTTCGAAGCGTCCATATTTAAAATCAGCTTTGTAACGTGTGTTAATGCGCGCAGAGGTATAAGGTTTTGCAGCACCCTCTTCTGCAGGTAATGCAACGATATTTAGAATACCATCAGCTACGAATGCATTTTCTTCACTGTCGGTATAACATTGCTTTTCATTGTTACCACCGCCAGCGCAATCTATTTCAAAATTCCATTTGCCCTCATCAATGGAATCGCCATCAAAGTTGTCTTCCCATACCACAACCCAATCTGAAACGGGCTCACTTGGGTCAATGGTATCGATTTTTGTGTCTGTGGCAGAGCCACCGCAGCCTGCTAACGTCGCCACAGATAGTGCCATAGCGAGTTGCGTTAAGTGTGTTTTTATTTTGTTCATTGCATTGAACCCTAACATTCTGTGTTTGTTAGTTTACAGCTGATATTAATAGCAAATATTAGTTTCAGCCAATTTGTAAGCGCTTACAATTGAGGTCAAATAAAAAAGAACAAAAATGTAAGCGCTTACATAGAGTATGACAAGGTTACTAAAACGTCAATAAATTATTAACAAATAAACCGAGTTTATTCCTAAATTTATCAATCATGCTTCAGTAATGCGTAAATACAGGAGGATGCCAAATAAAATAAGATTATTTCATTAAAAACTAATGCAAAATACACACTAATTAATGACTAAATTTCAATAATTAGTCTTCTGTAATAACAATATCTACTTTGCTGGTCTGGGCTTGTTGATAATATAAACTACTGGCAAGGACCCGAGCTGCCGTTTTATAAGTACAGCTTATTTCAGCCGCACTATCCTGCGCTATCAGATCACCTTGCTCTGAGCTCTCACGAATTTCAATTGCCAATGGGATATTAGCCAGCACAGGCACACCATGGCGATGAGCCAATGTTACAGCGCCATCTTTGCCAAAAACATGGTTTGGTTGTCCACAATGGCCACATAAAAAGTAACTCATGTTTTCAATTAAGCCAAGCACGGGGACGTTCACTTTATTGAACATAGCAATGCCCTTTTGCGCATCGGCTAAGGCTAAATCTTGAGGAGTGGTAATGATAACCGCACCACTAGCAGGCACTTTTTGGCTCATGGTCAATTGAATGTCACCCGTGCCTGGTGGCATATCAACGATTAGATAATCAAGCTCTCCCCAAGCAGTTTCGTTCATTAATTGATTAAGTGCTCCTGATGCCATAGGACCACGCCAAACGGTTGCATCATCACTTGGTACTAAAAAGCCAATCGACTGCGCTTTGAGGTTATGTGCCTCAAAAGGAAGTAAGTTTTTATTATCCTCTGTTTTAGGCTCAGCCCCTTGTAGACCCAATAGCAGAGGAATAGACGGACCATAAATATCGGCATCTAAAATACCAACCTGTGCCCCCTCTTGCTGTAAAGCCGAAGCAAGATTCACTGCCGTCGTTGATTTTCCTACTCCACCTTTGCCTGACGCAACGAGTACAATATGTTTTATTTGCTTAAAACTGTGTACGTTCGGTAACTTGACCTGAGCTGTAATTGACACAGGCACAGATAGTTTATCACTGACAAACTTTTCAATTTCGTTGATTTCGCCACAGCCAGCAAAAGGTAGGCTTAATTTGACTTGCCAGCTTTTATCGCTGTTTTGATTTAGCTCTTCGAGCCAGTCTTGCTCAATGCCAATAGCAAATGCGCTACTACGATAGGCGGCTAAGGCAGCAATGATAGGCGCTTTTTCAGCCGATTTACTTGAGAATAGTTTTGACAGTCCAAACATAGCAATAAATTAGCGTTTCTTTGATGAAAAGTGCTGCGGAATTATGTAACATTCAAGGCATTAAAACCAGACAATTAGATAATATCATTGCTTTAGCTTGTATATAAACAACTGGCAATGGATTAAATAATGATATTCGTGCATGTTTGCATCGAACTAATCTCAATTCGGAATGATTATGGCACAGCGAAAGATCCTGATTACTAGCGCATTACCTTATGCCAATGGCCCGACTCACTTAGGTCATTTACTAGAATATATCCAAACTGATATTTGGGCGCGTTTCCAAAAACAACAAGGTCATGAAACCTACTACGTTTGCGCGGATGATGCTCACGGCACACCAATTATGCTTAATGCGCAAAAGCAAGGGATCACGCCAGAAGAGATGGTTAAAAACGTCAGTGTTGAACGTCAACGTGACTTTGCTGATTTCAATATTGAGTTTGATAATTATCACAGCACGCACAGTGAAGAAAACCGTCACTTTAGCGAGCTAATCTACAACCGTTTAAATGAAGCAGGTCACATTAAAAAGCATACTATTTCTCAACTTTTCGACCCAGAGAAAGGTATCTTCTTACCAGATCGCTTTGTAACAGGCACTTGCCCAACGTGTAAGTCTGAAGATCAAAACGGCGACAGCTGTGATTCTTGTGGTGCTACATACAGCCCAACTGAACTTATCAACCCACGCTCTGTAATGTCGGGCGCTGAGCCAATCTTAAAAGATTCTGAGCATTACTTCTTCGACCTTCCTGCTTTTGAAGACATGCTTAAAGAGTGGTTACACTCAGGTACGATTCAACAAGAAATGGCGAACAAGCTTGATGAATGGTTTGCTGATGGCTTACAGCAGTGGGATATCAGCCGTGATGCACCTTACTTCGGTTTTGAAATCCCTGGCGCACCGGGTAAATATTTCTATGTATGGTTAGATGCGCCAATTGGCTACATGGCGAGCTTTAAAAACCTGTGCGACAAAAAAGGGATTGATTTTGATGCATTCTGGCGCGAAGACTCAGATGCAGAGCTTTACCACTTCATTGGTAAAGACATTATCTATTTCCACAGCCTATTCTGGCCGGCAATGTTAGACGGCGCAAAATTCAGAAAACCTACTAACGTTTTTGCACACGGTTTTGTGACTGTAAATGGCGCGAAGATGTCTAAATCAAAAGGCACCTTTGTAAAAGCACGTACTTATCTTGATAACCTAGATCCTGAGTATCTTCGTTATTACTACGCCGCAAAACTAAACAACGGCATCACTGACCTTGATTTAAACCTTGAAGACTTTGCACTGCGTGTAAACTCAGACTTAGTAGGTAAAGTGGTTAATATCGCAAGCCGCTGTGCAAGTTTCATCACGAAGAAGTTTGATGGCAAGCTTAGCGACACCGTAATGGACGAAGCGCTATTAGGTGAGTTCCAAGCAGCTTCTGCAAGCATCGCAAATCACTATGAAAACCGTGATTACAGCCGTGCAATTCGTGAAATCATGGCCCTTGCTGATAAAGCAAACCAATTCATTGATGCTAAAGCGCCGTGGGTGTTAATTAAAGACGAAACAAAAGAACAAGAAGCACACGATGTTTGCTCACTTGGTTTGAATATGTTCCGTGTACTTATCACTTACTTAAAACCTGTTCTGCCAGGTATGGCAGCAAACGTTGAAGCCTTCTTAAACGACGGTTTAACATGGCAAGGCGCGCAAACAGCGCTTGTTGGTCACGCAATCAATAAATTCAAACCGTTAATGCAACGTGTTGAAATGGATAAAGTAAACAAAATGATTGAAGAATCAAAAGAAAGCCTAGTTGCTGAAAAAGACAAGATTGATCCAAACAGCCCACTAGCTAAAGAGCCAATCAGCCCTGAAATCGAATTTGACGACTTTGCTAAAGTTGATTTACGTGTAGCGAAAATTGCTAAAGCAGAACATGTTGAAGGGGCAGATAAGTTATTAAAACTAACTTTAGATTTAGGTGGCGAAACGCGCCAAGTATTTGCAGGTATTAAATCTGCGTATGCACCAGAAGACATCGAAGGCAAGCTAACGGTTATGGTAGCGAACCTTAAGCCTCGTAAGATGCGTTTTGGTATGTCTGAGGGCATGGTATTAGCAGCAGGCCCTGGCGGTAAAGAAATTTATATTCTTAACCCAGATGAAGGCTCAGAGCCTGGTATGCGTGTAATGTAATTACACAATTACTAGCTTATAAAAGAACCGTTGTGTCTAGGCACAACGGTTTTTTTGTTTAGCTAAGGTGCTAAGTATAAATCATGCAAAACCCGCTCTTTTCGAGGTAAGTAATAATCATCATAATCGAGTGATACAAGCACTCTTTTAGCTTTACCTAATAACTCACTGCGAGGCACTAAGCCAATTACTCGCGAGTCTGCACTATTATCGCGGTTATCACCCATCGCTAAATACATGTCCTTGGGGATAACGACAGGGGCAAAATGCTGCATCACCGAAGGCGTTTTTGATACTTGAATAGCGTGCTGAACACCAGCAAGGTTTTCAATAAGTGTCTGCTGCTGTTGCTCATCATTATCTAGTTCGTAATCAAGCGCTTTGCCGTTAATGATCAATTTATTATCTACTAATGTCACTGTATCACCCGGCACGCCAACGACACGCTTTATTAAGCGATTATTTGCAGCTTTAGAGTCAAATACAATGATATCACCGGCTTTTGGCTCATCTGTGCGCATTAGCGAAATATGACTAAATGGCACACGCAGATCATAAGCCATTTTATCTGTTAAAATTCGATCCCCTTCAACGATGGTCGGGTTCATTGAACCTGTTGGCACTTCATACCAATCAGCCACCGCACTTCTAAAAACACTCATCAAGCAGATAAATAAAATCAAAGAGCGGTTATTTTTCCATACTTTCAAAAGCCAGTTCATATTCGTTCCTTATTTGTTGTTTGTTTTCATAAGAGCCACTGCGGTTCGAATTAGTTCTTAATTAAATGTAACGAAATACGTCAATGATAAAAATATCATACATGATGTCAAAATTATTTGACACCACAAGTAATGAGTAGTTTACTTAACATCAAGTCAAATATTTTTTACATTGGATAATAACGATGAGCTACAAAGAAATGACAATTTGGGGCACCTTAGTGGTAACCATTGGCCTGTTAAGCTATTACCTGTTAGGGATTAATTCACTTCAAGCTGCAGGTGAGCTTAACCAAGATACCATGGTGTCTTATTTGTATAAGGTTGTTGTAGTAGCGGTGATCTTAGAGATCATTATGCAATCTGTGCTTGCGGGTATTAAACACAAAGAAGCAGACTTAGGAGATGATGAGCGCGATAAGCTTATTGAGCTAAAAAGCACCAAACTTGGTCATTGGTTTTGCTCTGCAATTATTTTAATGTGTGTATTTTTAACAACGCAAATTGAGCGTGTGTCTGGGCGTATGCTGTTACCTGAGGTCTCTGATCTATATAATATTATGCACTTTCTTATTATTGGTTTTTTAGTGAGTGAAATTATTACTATTACTAGCAAAGCGTATTTATATCGAAGAGACAGCTAAATGACAAAACAGCTCAGTAATACCATTCGAGAACTTCGATTTCATCACAATGAAATGACGCAACAAGCATTAGCAGAGGCTGTTGGTGTTTCAAGGCAAACCATTGTAGCGATTGAAAAAGGTAAATATTCCCCCTCTCTTGAGGTGGCTTTTAAGATTGCACAGTTGTTTGATAAAAAACTGGACGACGTGTTTTCGTATCAATAATACTAACAAAAAAGGTTAGCCAAATAGCTAACCTTTTTTCAATTCGAATCATTCAATTTTATGACTGCTGATTTTTGAACTGCGCTTTGGCTTGTTCAACTTCATCATCACTGATGCCAACTGATTCAGCCGCTTCTTTTATAAGATGTGGCTGAGTCATCACTAATGCCATCAGTTGCTGAAGCTTCTCTGGTGGAATACCTAACTGTTGAACCAAACCCATTGCCATCATTGGGTTTTCCATAAACGCTTGGAACAACTCACGCACTTTTTCGTCACTGACATTGTGCTCTTTGAGCATTGCAATAATTGGGTTCATACTAACCTTTACTTTTAACTACTAATAAAACCAATAATATGGGCAAATTGCTGTTATTCAACTAACAGAACCACTTTTCCCGAATTTTCGTTGTTATCTAAAATGCGGTGCGCCTCATTTGCCTCTTGCCAATTTAAGGTTTTATAGATATTGCAATCGAACAACCCTTTAGCCAAATCATCATAAAAGCGCGATATAAACTGCTCTTTTAAATCGCGCTTAAATTCAATTGAACGGTTACGTAACGTTGATGCATGAAATGAAATCCGCTTACTAAGTAGCCTTGCAAAGTCAACCTCAGCAAAGCGTGCATCTAAAAATGCTAACATCACAATTTGGCAATCCATGGCTGCAACAGCAGCATTTTTATTTAAATAGCTTCCTGATACAGGATCAACAATGGTATTGGCCTGTAAATTATTGGCTTTAAAATATTCTACAAAGTCGGTGGTTTTATAATTGATAGTATGGTCTGCGCCAAGCTGTTTGGCATGCTCGCACTTTTCATCGCTGCCCGCGGTAATCACTACTTGAGCGCCTGCGCGCTTTGCCATTTGAATTGCCGCCCCACCGACACCACTGGCTCCCGCATGGATCAGTGCCGTTTGCCCTGCTTTAAGCTGACCAAATTGAAACAAAGCAGAAAAAGCCGTTAAGTATACTTCGCTGATAGCTGCGCCCTGTGCCATGCTCATTGCATCTGGTAAAGGCATCACTTGCGCAGCATCAACGGCCACATATTCACTATAAGCACCACCCGCACACAAGGCAAAAACGCGCTTATTAAGCAGGTCACCCGATACTGCACTACCTTGCTCAACAATGGTTCCGGCGCATTCTAAACCTAATATTTCACAGTCACCTTTGGGGGCTGGATATTTGCCCTGTCGCTGTAAACAATCTGCGCGATTAACGCCGATCGCCGCTACAGCAATAAGAACTTCGTTATCTTTTAGAGTTGGTTTATCTGTTTGCGCAAAATGTAACTGTGAGTCTTCGTGCTTAATATAACGCATATCACCTTCTATTTAATTCGTTGCCAGACCTCAGCTTCGACTAATTTGCCATTTTCATACAAGGTGTGGTGCCACAAGTCACCTTCTATTTTGTAATCAAATGCCATAGTCTTGCCAAGTAATGAAGGTACATTACCATAGGAAAAAGTTTCGATAAATTGCTGGTCTTGCAAAACATATTTGCCGCCACCAGCATAATGAAAGTTGCCTTGCTTTTGGGTGATATAGCTAAAATGACTGGGCGTAATCAGTTTAACAGAGGTAATTTCTGGTGCTTTTGCCGTCACATAGCCGTCATTGGTTGCATATTTGCCTTCAACAAATTGCCAGCTACCTAATAACGGATTGGCGCTTACCACAGACGAAATAAATAAACTCGATAATAACAGTGTGTTTTTCATAGTGCGTTCCTTAGCAATTTTTTAAATAGCATACGCTAACACTATGTTCCTATTAAACAGTTGTAGGATGAGATTTTTTCATTTGTGCTCTCATCGAAGAAAAACGCCAAGACTGTTTATAAGGATATACATCAAGCAATTGCCCATCGTTTATAGCCGCTTGGAGTTGCTGCCACATAGTAGCTGTAAATATATCTTGATGGGCTGCATTAAAGTGCTCAAACGCCCGCTTATTGGCGCTAAAAAAGATTTTAAACTGGCTCGGAAATACGTCGTTTTCGGCAATATCGAAGTAGCTCTCGCTACTGAGTTCATCCAATGAATCCTCTGTTTTTGGCAGCTCTCTAAATTGACACTCTGTCAAAGGGCAAATTTCATCGTAGTCATAGAACACCACTCTTCCCCAACGTGTAACACCAAAGTTTTTCATCAGCATATCACCGGGAAATATATTAGCCCCCGCGAGCTCTTTTATTGCCTTACCGTAATCAACCATAACTTGCTGCAGTTTTCGCTCATCACAGTCGTTGATGTACAAATTAAGCGGTGTCATTTTGCGCTCTACATACACATGGCGCAAAATAAGTGCATTTCCCGAAATCACTAAACTATCGCCAATTTGCTGCTGCATTGTTTGTATGAGCTCTTCACTAAACCGGCTCAAATCGAACGCTAAATAGCGAAATTCATGGGTATCGACTAGCCGGCCAACTCGGTCGGCTTGTTTAACAAAGTCGTATTTAGCCATCACCTGCTGTTTGGTAGCCGTTTTTGGTGCGCTAAATTTATCTTTAATGACCTTGTACACATAATCTGAGCCTGGGGTGGTAAATACCAGCATCACCATGCCTGGCGTACCCGGCGCAAGTGTGTATTTATCGTCAACAGGACTATTACGGGTGGTATCAACTTTGTAGCGATAGAACTCGGTTTTCGCGTGTTTGATAAAGCCTATGGCATTAAACAACTCAAAGCGTTGTTTATGAGGCATTAAAACACTGAGGTAATCAACGTATCGGGCGGGTTGGTCAGTATCGACCATAAAATATGTACGCGCAAAGCCAAACAACAAGCTGAGTTGATCAGCTCCCATCATCACAGCATCAATGTGCAGACCTTTTTCACTGTTTAATAGCGCAATCGCAAATGGCATGTTATCGCCGTTTTTAGCAATACAGCGACCTATGATGTAACAGGCTTTATTCCTAAAAAACAATGAATTAGCGTATTCAATATAGCCATCGTTAAGAGCAAGCAGCTCATAAACTTGTGGGCATTGCTGTTTTGCTCCGTCAATCAAGGTGCGCTGTAACATGGCAACATCATCAGCAAAGTTAGCGTATTGTGAGCGAAACACATGACGTTTTATCAAGCTGCTGATCGCAGTTTCAAAGCCATTTTGCAGGGAAATACGGCTAACCAATGAATCAAAGGGCCTTGGCCCCAATTGATAGCGCGCTTTTAGTACAAACAAGTGCACATTGCGGATTTTTCGAGAGTCCCAAATTGCACCGAAGGTTGAATTAAAAAACGTATGAGCAATGGGCTGATTTTCGTGGCTTTGCACCATCTCTGCGTATATTTGTTTGGCTAATAGCCAAAGCGCAGGGTCGTCCACTTCACTATAAGCAATAATTTTTACCGCTTGGCTTACCTTTTTGACTTGCCCCTCGTAAACCTGCAATCGCGATTTCATAGCCCCTTGAACTTGATGCCACTGGCGCTGTTCAAAGCGACTTTGCGCACCGAGGGTAATATTTAAAAATTCTGCAAACATAGCCTCAAAGCCAGCATACACCGCACGGGCAAGCTTAGTCGCTACGACCTGATTTAACTGTTCGCTGTGTGATTTAACAGCCAAATGTGAACTCTGCTGTGGCATTATTTTTATCGCTTATGCTGATTATTTTAGTCGCCTTGTTTACACACAATAGCAAGCACGCTTTAATTTAGGTAATTAATAAAGATAATAAATAAGATTGATCAAATGAATATTAGGCACGTCGACCTCAACCTATTGGTGTATTTAAATGTCCTCATTGATGAACAAAGTGTGTCTAAAGCCGCCAATAAACTGGCTTTAACTCAACCTGCAATGAGTAACGCCCTTAAGCGTTTGCGTGATTTGTTTGATGATCCATTATTAGTGAGAGCCGCAGGCACAATGACGCCAACCGCAAAAGCACTCAGCCTCAAACCTGAAATAGAATCACTGTTAAAAATGGCCGAAGAAATTACTCAGCCAAGTGAGGTCTTCGACCCGAGCACCGCGAATATTACGTTTCGGATCATGGCAAACGACTACCTTGAATCAACGCTTATAGCGCCATTTATTACCCAGCAGCTAGCAAAAAATCCGGGGCTTAATTTTGATATTTTGAGCCCAAGCGATGTTAACCTTCAGGATATGGAAAAAGGCACCATCGACCTTGCCATTAACCGCTTTAACGGCCTACCCCGCTCATTCCACCAAGCCAGTGTGTGGCGCGACAATTACTGCTGCTTAACACACCCAGACAATCCCTACTTACAACAGCAGAACCTTGAAGGCTATCTGGCACAAGAGCATATTTGGGTGAATCGGGCTGGTTGGGGCGTAGAAGCGGCCGTGACGAATAAATCAGGCAGTCAAAAACTCGGCTGGGTCGATGAGGCCTTATGGCAATTAGAACAAACCCGCAATATTCGTGTATTCACCCGCCATTACATGGTGGCAAGCTTGCTGTGCCAATCACCAAAACTTATCGCCACACTCCCTCGCCGCCAAGCCATGTTACTAGCAAAACACACTGATTTGGTGATAAGTCCAGTGCCATTTCAAATAGTTCCTATTGAAGTGAAAATGTTATGGAGCCCTTTGTTACATCACGCAAACCCGCACCAGTGGCTGCGCAGAGAGCTACTTGCCTTTGCCGGTACGGTGGCTGATCGCTAAAAACAACATAATATTGATAAAATCAATATCAGTTATTGAAAACAACAATTTCATAAATAATGAGTGAAGGGCTAGAGTGAAGTTAAGCACATAAACAAAGAGAAAATGATTATGGAAACTTCAGCGCAATTCACTCAACAGGACGGCCTTTACATCAATGGTCAATTACACTCATTCATCGAGCAGCAGCTTTGTAAAAAAAGCGATTTAGCTTGCGAAGAAATTTACCAAACACTGGCAACGATGGTTGATGAGTTTGGCTGCCAATGCCGTAAAACCAAACATCAAGATGATGATGTTTTACAAGCAGACACACTGTTAAAAGCATATAGCTCAGTTCGCACTCACCCGCATTGTCATGTAGATGCGCAAACTACAACAGCAGTGCTCGATGAATACTGTTGCCAAGTGCCGGCTATTTTAGTGGTAGCGTTAATGGACACATTAACAGGCATAACAAGTAACGAACCAGGTGCAGAGCACATTTACCAACGTGCAGCACAATTAACAGGTAAACCATGTGTCTACGCTGTTAAAAATGCCAATGCCGCTTAATATGGTTAATTATTTGAGTTACTTATTCGAGCGATGATGCTTTTTGCAAAATCACTGCAACTAAGCATCGTCGCACCGGCTACTAGGTTAGCTAAATCAAACGTCATTTCATTTGCGCTGAGCGTCTGTTCAAGCGCCTTTTCAATGTTATCCGCAGCTTGATGCCAACCCATAAAACGTAGCATCATGACCGCACTTAAAATACTGCTTGTTGGATTTGCACTGTCTTCACCGGCGATGCGATTAAATGTACCATGAGTCGGTTCAAAAAAAGCCACTTCATTATTTAAATTTGCTGCAGGCATAATACCCACGCCACCCACCTGAGCTGTAAGCATATCAGCCAAGTAATCACCGTTTTGATTTGTTGTCACCACCACATCGAATTGCTCTGGGGTGAGCAGCGCTTGTTGTAACATGTTATCGGCAATCACTTCTTTGATGATTAAATCATCTTGATTGTCTCGTTTGATCACTAACCAACGACTATTTTCATGCGCTACAGCGTTAAACTCTTGCTCAGCAAGTGCAAATGCCCAGCGTTTAAACGCGCCATCGGTAAATTTGAGTACATTGCCTTTGTGCACCACAGTCAGTGATTCACTACGCTCTTTAAGGGCAAAGTTTAGGGCGTAACGCATCAAGCGTTCTGCCGCCTCTTTCGAGCTATTTTTAATACCAATACCGCATTGGTTATCAAAACGAAGTCGGGTAACACCCATTTCTTGACACAAAAAATCAAGCATACGCTCGTTATCAATACTGCCAGCCTGCCACTCAATGCCCGAGTAAACGTCTTCAGAGCTGTCGCGTATTACAGTGATATTGGTTTTTTCAGGTTCTTTTAAAGGTGATGGTAAGTGTGGATAACTGCGAATGGGCCGCATGTTTACGAATAAATCCATCTCATGACGAAGAGCCACATTTAAAGAACGAAAACCACCACCAAGAGGAGTTGTTAACGGCCCTTTGATAGCAATTTTATATTGCCTGACAGCATGTAAGGTTTCTTGCGGGAACCAATCACCATCGTAAAGCGCGGCAGCTTTTTCGCCATTGAACACTTCCATCCAATGTATTTGTTTATCACCTTGATAAGCATGACTTACCGCAGCGTCGACAATATTACGCATTACAGGAGAAATATCTTGGCCAACACCATCGCCTTCAATATAAGCAATAACCGGATTGTCAGGAATATGCCATCGCCCTTTACTATCGATAGTAATTTGTGCGCCCTTTGCTGGCACCGAAATGTGTTGATACTGCATCAAACTTTCCAAGCAATATGTTTTAACATTATTAGTATCAAGAAATAGCTAATTTGTCTGTGCTCATAGCGAAATAACGAGCATTCAACTAATTGATGTATCAATTATTAGTGAATGACATTGGCTATCTCATCTTCCATCGCGCAGAACAACGAGGCAATAAGTTGTGTATCAATCGTGACGGTGTCGTTTTTCAGCGCAGTATCTACGGCAACGGCCTTAACATAAAGCTTTTCACATTCGAACATATTGGCTGCGCCTTTTAACATATGCACATTTCTACTTAAACCATCGATATCCATGTTTTTGTACTGTTCACGCATTTCTACATACTGGCTTTCAAGGCCTTTAATATAGTCATCTTTGAGGGCCTGAAATTCTTTTTCGGGCAACTTGATGTCTGCCAATTCATCACAATCTAAATAGCTGGCAATTTTGTGGCTAAAGCCATTTCTGTCGATTGGTTTGGCTATTAAATCATTAAAGCCTTGTTTCATATAACGGGTGACTTCATGTTTCATAGTATTGGCTGTTAGGGCAATGATAGGTGCAGTAACACCTGTTGCCTGCATCATTTTTAATGCTTCTTGACCGTCCATAATCGGCATTTGAATATCCAGTAGAATAAGGTCAAAGCTGTCTTCGAGGGTTGCTTGCACAGCGTCTTTGCCATTTTCAACGGTGGTCACTGTCAGCCCCATACGCTCTAATATTCGTGCAATTAAACGTCGGTTATCTGGATGGTCTTCAGCAAGTAGCACGCGCCCTTTTAGATTTTCTGGCGCATCGAGTTTACTAAATGGTGAGGTTTCAATAAGCTTCACTTCGCTCATGTCATTGAGCCAACGTGTGTTATCTGTGGTGTACACCGACATGGTGAAAATAAATTCACTGCCAGAACCCACATTACTTTTAACGCTGATATCACCATCCAATTTCTGCGCAAGGCTCTTTGAAATGTTAAGGCCAAGCCCGGTGCCACCATACTGGCGAGAAATACTAGAATCCGCTTGATAAAAGGCACTGAACAAGGCTTGTTGCTCTTTGTCTGTCATGCCGATACCGGTGTCTTTTACGCTTATCGACAACTTATCGTTATGACAGCTCACCGTTAAGGTTATACGCCCCACTTGAGTGAACTTAAGGGCATTGGTTGTGAGGTTTAATAAGATTTGCCTTAAACGACTCGGATCGGTGATCAAGTAGTCTGGCAACGGGAACTGATAATCCACACTGAATTTTAAGCCTTTATCGCGTATTTGCTTACCGATCAAAGACTCAATATTGGCAATGGTGGCAAACAAATCTGTTTCGACTAAATCAATCTCTAGCTTGTTTGCCTCAATTTTTGACATATCGAGTATATCGTTTATTAACCCAAGAACATGGCGGCTATTTTGTAAAATAACGCCAATACCATGATTACGCTCATGAGGCTTGATATCACCAAGCATAATGCCGTCTGCATAGCCAATTATTGAGGTCATTGGGGTACGAATTTCGTGGCTGATATTTGCCAAAAAGCGACTTTTGGCTTCATTGGCATCTCGTAATTCATCAGCCAACTCTTCAAGCTCTAAGGTTCTTAATTGTACTTTTTCTTCTAAGTTTTTGTTTAGCTCTACGTTGTCATCATGTAATAACCTAAACTTGTCAGCAACAGCAAATGCTAGCAACATAGCGTCCATTGCCGTGCCTATCAAACCCAATAAATACAAATTAATTGAGGTGGCTGGCAACAAGCCTAAATTAGTTAAATTCCCGACCATGTTCGGTAGCATCATGGCAATATAGGCAAGCACAAAATAACGTGCCGGCTTAAAGCCAATCAGCATACAACGAATACCAATGTACAAGCCTAAACACAAAGCAACACCGGTAACTAATGTCGCCCAATAAAAACCAAAGCTTGGCCATAAAACACAAAAAGGGATGCCTAAAGTCGCAATAAACCCTACCGTTAAGGATAATTGAGCGAGCTTAGGGAACGTTTCTTTTAATTTGAGTAAATTATTGTAAAACAGAATATTGGTTAATGGTGTTAAGGCAAAACCTAGCCAATGAAGGTGCGGGTTATAGTAGCCAAACAATTGGTCTGATATATGAAAAAAATGACTCCATGCAAACACCCAAGATGCCGTAAATAACGCATAGTAAAGGTGAGTAACATCACGTGAGACTAAATAAATTAATAAGTTATAAAGTCCTAACGCAATCCCCACTCCAAAACAGAGCATCATGATCATATTTTCAAGAGTAATGGTTTCAAAATAATCTTGATAAGGTGTTAGTACCAGTTTTGCTGGGGTATAAAAGTAATCACTTTCAAAATAAGTGATTAGCGTATAGTGTTTATCTTTTTCAAGAGATAAGCGGTTACCATAGTGAAAGGCAAATTGATTTGGTTTTACACCGCCTGTAACAAACTGCTGAACCGGTGCGTTTGGATCAGTCATGTCGTAGATTCGACTTTCTATTTTTGATACAAGAGTGTTGTAGGGATAAAGTACTAAATCTTCAAATTCACTTTGATTTTCTATTTCAACGATTAGCCAATAACTACCTCCGACTGAGCTAATACGAGATTGTGGCTTTTTATTTGCGCGCCATTTAGATATATCAGCCACTGACGACGGAAACATATTATCGTTTGCGCTTAAAACTTGCCCAACATCATGCAGGTTTTGCTCCGCTGAGACATTCGTGTATACAAATGTCTCTTGTGCAAAGACCGAAGAACATAACAATAGAAAAAGCAGACCACAAATACACAGCTTTAACCGCATTCACTAGACTCCTTCACTACAACAAGCCTGCTGGTAATTAAAATTGAAAAGAAACGTCAAAACCATATCGTCTCCCTTCTCCTTTAAAGTCTTCAAGCATGCCTAGGAACGAGCTTAAATCGAACTTTAACTGACTGTATTCAGTATCAAATAAATTTTTGCCCCACAAAGTAAATGACCAATTATCAACATCGTATTTTAGATGCGCATTAACAATACTAAAGCCTTCTTGGCGGGCATAGGGATTCATGTTCTGGTCAAAATAAAACTCAGACTGATAATCGTATATGATGTTCGCTGATAACGGATACGACGCTAAGCTAGTGTCGTATTTTAACCCTGCTGAGACATTCCATTTAGAGGTAAAAGGCAGTTGATTATCGGTAATGCTATTACCAAGTGGGTCAACATAGTCCTCAAATTCTGCATGGGGGATATAACCCACAGCAAGTAACATGGCTAATTGCTTAGTTGCTTGATAGTTAATTTCAGTTTCAAGGCCATAGATTATTGAATCAGCAACATTTTCAAGTAATTGCACAGGCGGCATTTGCGGTGTTTCTGACGCTTGGTTCATAAACACTTGTTGGTCGTTGTAATCATAATAAAACGCCGCCCAGTTCATTCTTAATTGTTGCTTAGGCCAGTACGACTTTAAGCCAATTTCATGGGCATTCAAGCGCTCTTTACCGTAATTCGCTAAAATTGCTTGTTCTTCAGATGATAAGAAGCCGCCATTGTAGCCGCCACTTTTACTGCCATTTGCAAATCGATAATAAACATTGCTTGCATCAGAATAACGGTAATTAACCGCAATTTGCCCTGTAAAACCGTTATCTGATTGCTCATCAGTAACGCGATAAAATGGCACCAGCACTCCGTCTAAGTCATTCACATCAACCACCGCATTTAATGTGGCGATTGAGTCATACTCTAGTGATTCATAGTCATATCTAAGACCTGCTGTAATCATCCACTGTTCTGCGACAGGCACTTCAATTTGGCTAAACACGGCCAAATTCTGCATCTTGATTTCATTATCGTAGATAAAGGTAGCCGTTAAGTTTGTTGGTAAAATGCCGCGAAAATCGCGTAAAATATCATTTAAATTATCTTGCTCAATGGTTTCATCCGCGAAATAAACACCACTCGTTAGCGTGTAATCTGCAAATTCATTTAACAATCTAAATTCTTGGCTAAACATTTGGGTATCTAACCCAAGTACCCCTTCGCATAAGCGAGCTGGTGAACCATCGCAATTAAAGGCATGGCTTCTTTGAAGATCATTAAAGCTCGACAATGAAGTAAATGTAGTTTGCTCGTTTACATGCCAATTTACTTCAGCGATAAAGCCATAGCCATCAGATTTATGAGGTGAGTCATTATTTACGCTTACCTCAAAAAAGTCGTCACTACCATCATTAAAGCCAAAATTATCAAAACAGCGTGTTGACCCCGCATCTGCTGGTGAACAAAGTTCTCCGGTTAAAGGGTTCGCTACAACACCAATACTCCCTACAGGCTGGACAATACCGTCCCAATCTTCAATATGCGCTTGCAGGTAAAGATCAACCTCATCCCATTCAGACGAAAAAGATACACGGGCATTTTTTTGCTCCATGCCTGCCGTTGGCGAGTCTGCAAAGGTATTTTTTGTTGAGTATTGGTAGTCTTGATAGTTAACAGCAACACGTAATGCACTAGAGTCAGTTAATTGCTGATTCCACACGCCATCGAGGCTCGTGCCATTGTTATTGGCTACTCCTAAGCTCAATGATCCATAGCTATCAAGCTCAGGCCGGTTTGAGCGAATAAGGATAGCACCACCCGTTGAATTACGACCAAATAAAGTCCCTTGTGGGCCACGTAAAATTTCGAGTTGCTCAATATCGTACAAACTCACAATTTGGTTATTGGCGGAGCCAACGGCCACACCATCAAGATACATGGCAACAGGTGACGTATTTGCGGTGTTGTAGTCAAGAAGACCCACCCCACGAATACTTACTGCGGGAGGTGTCCCCTCTGCGGCGTTTTGCGTTATTTTTACATTAGGTGAGAATAAACCAATCTCAGTTGAATCTTTAATATGTTGATTCTTGAGTAATTGTCCTTTCACTTGGCTCACCGCCACGCTAACGTCTTCAATTGCTTGAGGACGCTTTTGTGCGTATACACTAATGACTTCCATGTCTTTTCTAGTCTCTGCAGCCTGCGCAACAGCGCTTGCAATGACACAGAGTACCAAGCTTGAACAAGATAGTGTCTTCAGCTTTGGATCAATAAGAAAAGGACGCTTCATTCGCATTTTGACCTTAAAAGAGGGAAACCTGTTAAATTCTTGTAATTTCCAGCTTAGTATAGACCAAAACAAAGATTAAAGTCGCATACAAATAACAAAGACTAGTTATTTGTAATCAACACCATAATTGCCATCAGCATGATCATTCTTTTTCAAACGCATGTTCACCGCTAATCGTTTTGGGTAGACCGCAAATAGAACGTGCCGTTTGCATACCAGCCATTACAGCAGCTTCAACACAGCCCGCATTAACTCCGGTTTTTATCCAATCGCCAGTGATCCGTAAATTGACAAACTGACTACCATCAGTCGCAAGGCGGTATTTACTCGAATCAACCACAGATAACACATAGCGCTCACTGGGGTCTATATTAACGCGCCAGTACTGCTGTTCTGATACTGGTAAAATACTGTGAGGATCACTATAAAAAACCTGCCAATCAAATTTGTTATCAACATACGCATCAGGCCAAAGTGCCTGCATATCTGAACTAAACAAATTATGCATATTGCGTTTGACTTCTGCCTTCATTTGCTCTGGAAACTGATGCGCAGTTGCAGGAGGGTAACTATCACAACTAAATGCACTACAAAAATAAGCAATATTTTGTGGGCCACTGTCGCTTGGCCAATCTTCTTTATCGACTAAATTACCCATCGCAGCCCAGGTATCAAACGGCTCAACAAAACCACTTAAAATAGGCCCCTCATTGCTTGGCACTGTGTCTTTAAAACCCAGTTGCTGGTTAGTTTTATTCAACCAGACTTGGCAAGCTTGCGTAGCCACACTTTGAACTTTTGTTGCTTGCAGAGAGAGCGCATAATCAACAGCAAGTAATTCTGGGGCTACATGCTCAAGTGAAGCAACCGACACACCTAAAATAAGCGTATCAAAGTCGATACCATGACGAAGAGTGATAGATGGCAGTGCTGTATTAAAATGCTCTTGATAAACTTCTGGCCAGTTACTCCAAAAAGACTCAAGGTTTATTTGATACTCTTGCAGAAGGTGTGCTTGTTCAGAATTAATTTGTGAGTAAATTGGCTCACTTGGCCAACAAGGTAATTGTTTAACATCAATTAACGGCGCATAGTCTTCATTTTTTAGGCTCACTTGCTGACAAAGCTCTATTTCACTTACCAGCGGCTCACCTTGGTCAGTTTGCCCAGCAGATAAGTTAGTTAACTGATGGAAGAACTTAAACTTAACGCCACGCTGTTTTAATAATTCATAAATTGGCGCAAAAATAACATCGCCCATACCCGCTTGCATTTTCCACATTACACCGCCTTTATAGCAAAGGCCAATACGTAACATAGCAAGCGCAGCCACACCGGCTTCAACATTCGGCTTGTTAAAATCACCATTTGGATAAGCAAACACTAAATCATAAAAACCGCGTATCGGTGCTGAATTCACACTGTAAGTTTTATTAGCTCCATTTTTTTCAAGCCACTGACGAAAATCGTAGCAATTAATGACACCAAAGCCATCTCGGTAGACTTTATCTTTTATCAGCCCTGTGAGCATAGCAATGGCTAAGTCAGCGCAGATATAAAGTCGTCTTAGTTCTGCATTTTCATCCAGTAAGTCAATTATCTGCTCTTTGAACCAACGCTTTATCTTGCGAACGATATACCAAATAACGAGGCGATCAGCTTGTTTACTTGTGTGGGTTGTTTGCTGCGAAGTAAACTGCAATAAGTGCGTCAGTAATGAGCGAGGGCTTGATACTACTTCTGCCGCTCCCGCCTCAATATCATCGATAAATTGCCTTGCCCCACTAAGCTGCGTATCAATATCCGTTTTGATCTCTTGGTACATATACTTAAGTAAAGACTGATCTCGTGATTTTTTGGTCACCAATTTTGTTTTAGTTTGGTGCTGCTGACACACTAGCTCAATGCCTTCTGTCCATTTTTTGAGCCATGCTAATGTCATGGTGATAAAATCCCACACCGAAATATCAAGGCTGCCATCAGCAGGATTTCCAGCAACTGTTGGAAAATCAATAGGCCAAGTTTGCCATTCGTTATCAATGAATTCTTGCAAAGCAATAAAACTATGCGGTTTGAATGCCTGCTGCCAGGTTGCCAGCGAACAACTAGCAGGTCGGTTGAGTGAGTTATATACTCCTTCAAGGGTACGAAAACTATTTACATAAGCACCAAACCACACATGTAAACCATGCTCTTCAATACGCTGACCAAAATGGCTATTACGACCACTTGCGCCCTTGCCTCCTAAGCGCCAGCCCTGTTGATACACAGTTATTTCACGATGTTGCTGCCAGTCTGACTGCTCTGTCAGATAAACTGCTGCGGTCATTGCTGCTACACCGCCACCGACAATAGTAATTTTTTCTTTTTGCATGGTTATCCTTTACTCTGGTAAAACTTGAGTCGCGCCAAGTTGGTCAAAATCCATATTGACGTAAAACGGTAAGTGAACAGATTGTTTGCCAAGTGCTATGCCGAACATGTCATTAAGCGGAAAACTCGCCAGATATTTAACATTAAGCTTAAAATCATTGTGCAAAAGTGTTAACTGATGGACTTTTTTGATTACAGACGGTGAATGAACCACGCTCTGATAAACTGCTTTATTACCCTCTCCATCGGGAAATTGCTTAAACAAAATTTGATCCATCTGGGGATGAATGAAACCCTCTAACAATTGTTTTAGCAGTGCTAAGTCAATACCTTTAACTTGAGGGTCAAATAAATCAGCAACGCGTTTTGAAAATCGTGAAACGTTGTCGAGCAAATATTCAGAGATGCTCGCGTCCGTTTGTTCAATAGTTAGTAACTCATGCATTGCTAATTTAGAATCAGGTTTAAACACATCAAAGCATTCATGGGATATAGCAAACCGACCAGCGTCATCTAACGCAGATGGCATTTGATATTCACATAAATATTTATTGTAACCCCACGCCTCTCTGCCATTAATTAAAGCATAAATGTTATTTACGCTGATAAACGCCGGATACCAATAGAGGTGATTAATATCTCCCTTGACCATTTTTGCTACGGGAAGCCAAATAATGATATCCGTTTCTTGCATCCACCCATGCTCTGAAAAGGGAGGTGTCAAAGAGGAGATTTTTTCTATGTCAGTGAAGGTGAGCAAGCAACTGCTACCTAATACATTAAAAGAGACTGAATCTGTAGCCAGTAAATTCAATGTGGTATCAACATAAGCCTGCATCTTTTGCTCACATGCTGAGACAAAAAAACCATACATTTGCGCATTCGTCATGCGACAGGGAGGTTTAGCAACAGGGTTCGATAAAAAGTGGCTGTAATTTGAATGGTCCGTCATAGTTATTACTTATAATATTGTTTAGTAATAACTATAGACTAGTCTTTATGCATTAGTCACGAGTTGTTCGCAATCATGGCTGAGCAAAAGTTGTTTTGTAAAGTACTGAAAAGCGCGTTGATTAAAGTTATCTGATAAAGGGTTCATAAACCCATGCTCATATTGTGTAATATCACATTGAACACCTGCTTTAGCTTTTAAAGCAGACACCACCGGAGCAAGCTCAAAATGCGTTTCTTTTTTAGGAAAAATAAACCTAAAAGGAATAGACGCCTCAAGCTCAAGGTGATTTCTCACTTGTGATGGGTAAAAAGCAATAACCCGTTTTATCGCTGTATTTTTCAACTCTGCTTGAGCACGCCAAACGGCTGTTGCTCCAGCACTAAACGCGATAATTGTTGTAGGCTCACGCAGGGATGACATTTTCAGATGCACTTTTTCGAGATAACCGTCATGGCCACAATGAGTCAGAAAGTGTTGATATTGAAACTGTTCATTAATAGGAAGTTGAATTTGACCCGAATATGGATCACATAGGCACGTTTTGCCACGAAGCTGCTGAGCAAGCTGGGTTAAATGCGCAGTTTTCCCAAAAATATCCGTTACTAACAGGTAATTCATGGTCATACCTATTTATTGTTGTTTTTGTGCCAATTCACACTACACTTGTTTCGAAAAAATATCCAGAAATTAATTGCTGTGTTTAAAAAATAAACCTTGCACTATGAAAAATCTTAACGTAATCTAGTCCTCTGGTTTTAAAAAAACCTCGCGGTTAACCCCTTACCTTGATCCAGTAATTCCCGCATATTCGTATAAACACTTGCAACCCGAGTTGCTAAATGACATTTAGATGAATTTATAAATCATCACTAAACTGTCACAAACTTAGTCAACACTGTATGCAAGACAACAAATGTCGGTCTGTATTTTTTAATGCCTTTTAAAGCTCTACAGACACAGACAAAAAGAAAGAGTGAGTTTTATTATGTCATATAAATACAATGGATCTTTGATCCAAATCGCACATCCAGTGCAATCAATTTCGGTTAACAAACAGCGTGTAATCTTTAGTGACACGCAGGGCTTGAAAAATGCCATTTTCCAAAAGGCGAGTGATGCCCGTCAATTTGTTAAGTGGTTAAAAGCCAACTAAAACCAACCGATTAACGCCAGCTACAATGCTGGCGTTATAGTCTACATACCTACTATCACAAACCTAAATCCCTGCTAAACTTAGATTTAACAATACTTAATTATAGGTAGTAACAATGCGTCGTTTCTGGTTGCTTTTGTTATTTTTTTGCAGTGCTGTTTCACAGGCAACTGAACAACCAAAAGTCATTGAGTGGATCATGGTTGATTTTGCTCCCTACTACATCATGAATGACAAGTATGAAGGTACAGGGCGAGATGAGAGCGTAATCAAACTGCTTGAACAAGCGATGCCTGATTACACTTTTAAGCGCTCCCTGTTTCCTGCAAGTCGCGCAGTGCATGAGCTATCAAATCCATATAATAATTACTGTATGCTATCTTTGTACCAAAGTGAGCATCGCCGTCAGCATATTGTTTTTTCTAAACATACATCAACAGTTGGGTTATCCCCTTCTATAGCAATTAGAAAAGAGTTAGTGGACACTCTAGATCTGAACACAGCAAAGCCTGTTTCATTAAAAACATTACTTGCAGATAAGCACCTTGCTCTTGGAGTGTCTATGAGTCGCTCATTTGGCAAAGACATAGATAATGTTATAAACACCAGCCATGATGCCAATATTATCTCAAGACCCGGTCGTGACACTTTAGCAAGTTTGACATACATGCTTAATAAGAAACGAATTGATATATTGCTTGGCTACCCCAGCGAGCACTACTATTTAGCTCGTTCAATGGGATTTGAAGATGAGCTCACACAATTGACACTGTCAGAGGCGCCCGATTTAAGCCTTGGTTATATTGGCTGTACGAATAACGAACAAGGTAGTGAGCACATAAAAGAGTTAGATATTACGCTTGAAAAAATAGCCCATACTCAGGCTTTTCACGATGTGATGATAAGGTGGCTACCCGATAATTTGCAGCCTATTTTGGAAAAGAGATTAATTAAAAGAAATGAAAGTGCCGCCCATTAAGCGGCACTGATTTAAACTGTTGTTACTTACGAATACCTTCAATAAATAAACCAATATCAACATGTGTTGATGCTGGGCCAAGGTTGTAGTCGATACCATAGTCAGCTAGTTTTAGGCTTGTTTCGCCTTCAAAACCAACGCGGTAACCACCCCAAGGATCTTTACCTTCACCAATTTTATCAATTTCAAAAGTAATGGTTTTAGTAACACCATTTAAGGTAAATTCACCTGTAACATCCGCTTCATCACCGTCTTCATCAAACTTGATTGAGGTACTTTTAAATGTTGCAGTTGGGTATTTATCAACATTTAAGAAGTCTTTGCTGCGTAAGTGCTTGTCACGCTCAGCATGGTTTGAGTCGATGCTTTTAGTATCAATCGTTACATTGATTTTAGATGCATTAGGCGCTTTATCATCATAGCTAAAATCACCTGAGAAAGTATTAAAGCGACCATGTAACCAGCTGTAACCTAGGTGCTTAATTTTAAAAGTTACAAATGCGTGTGCACCGTCTGTATCAATAACGTAGTCAGCTGCATTTGCTGATGCAAGCCGCGAAAACTCGCGGTAGAAAATCGCGAAAAATGCGAAAACTCAGCATTTCACTATTTTAAACACCCTTTCAGTATTACAAAGAAAAAAGCAGCTCTATATAATGTATAACTTATTATGTTAAGTAGGCGCTAAACTATCATCGTCTAGATAAACCCTTTCATCGTAGCGCTCAGCTGTCACTTTTACTCTATCTGTTGATGAAGGTTTAATATCTGATATAAGAACGTTGTTACACCATCGGCTAGTAATGCCAAACATAAATAAAGGTGGTTCTATTGAACCATCGAAGACAGGTTCAAAGTCTAAAGCTTCATTTATTACAACTTCATTGCTTACTGAGCCTATTGATGCTGTATAAGGTCCAGATAATGTACCGTCTGGCTTTCTAAGCGCCAATACGTGAGATTGACCGCTTTGCCATTTTAGTTCTACATTTACATATACTGAGTTTCCAATGATGTACTCAACAACTCCTGACTGCTCGTAACCAGGTATATCATCAGCTAGTGCACAGTAATCAAGGTAACTCGAATTAAGTGCATCCATTTCAGTTGTGAAGTTAAAAGTAGTTCGACGGTATCGGCGAGTACGTCGCTCACGCATACCATATTGATAGGCTTTATTTCTGTTTGTTATTCCAAATGCACGGATCTTATCTGGGTTGATACCTAAGTCACCTGGTAACAAACAAAGCACTGTTTCAGACTTCCAAGTGACGGGGCTGAAGTATTCGACTTCAATACCATCATGCTCATCATCATCGATTAGTTTTATATCTCTTTCTAATAGTCCGATATAGTTATCAGGCTGATACATATGTTTGTGTATAGTACGTGGTTGGTCACGAACAGGTAAAATCTTACCGTAATCTAATACAGGTTTTGCAAAGCCTGGAGCTAAAACTCTTTTTAAAACCGCAAATAATGTACTGCCCGTATCGAACACGGCATTAAATTCATCACCACGGTTATGCCAAATAGTATGCAAAGCTTCTAGCTCATCTAAACCTATTTTATCTTGGCTATGTCCGGCGCTTTGAATTACGTGTGCAAAGAAAGGAGCAATATCAGTCGTTGGCCTTGGGTCACTCCACACACCATTTTCATAGACAGGCAAAATTCGTGTTGGTATCACATTAAACTTGTTTTCTGCAGAACCAGCTAACGCATTTGTACCACGAATTTTTACTGCAATCGTTGTTGCCCCTGGATAACTAGTAGCACTAGTTAATTCAGCTTTTAAGCCAGTCCAATAAATATCATCATATATACGGGTATCATCTGTTGCAGCTGTATAACGCTTCACGCGAACCTCAGGTCGCATATGAGTCGCCAGGTTAATTGGAACTGTTTCGCCGAGCTGGTCATTCGTACTATTTGTAAAGATATGAATTATTGAAGTCCATGAGTCGGCATTTTCATCCCTATAATCGATCCATACTTCAACTGTTCTACTTAAAAAATTCCCGTCATCATCAAGCTCTCCCAACCCTTGTGGTAAAAGAAAGTCTAACCAAATACGATCTGTTCTTTCTCCAGCAGGGCACGCAAAATAAGGTCCGTTAAACTGCCCATCACCACCGCCATCTTCAACTTCAACTGTCGCGCCTGATTCATTTTCAGATACAAAACCAGTCCAGGCAGGATCGTCTTGATATTGGCCATCAACCTTATTAACTGCACTACCATTCGCATCTTTATCTAAAAGCTCATAATAACCGTCGTTCTGCCCATTGAGAGTACCTGATATTGAAAGCACTTCGCCTACAGTGAATGGTGGTACAGTTTTAAAACGCGTATTCCTTCCCAGTTCAGGCTCATACTCTACTAAATGTACTATTAATGCTTCTCCATCAAATGAATAAACATAAGAGCTATTATCACCCCCAGTACTTGTTACTCGGCCTTTTAGTTCAATACCCGAACTGCCCGAGGTTGAGCCAACTTCACTTGATGTATAAACATTTCTATGAGCTTCATGTCCTGAGACATCTTCGCCTGGCCCAAAGACTTGGCAATCAATATCACCCAAGTATCGGTTGATAGGTGTGTTAGCTATTAAAATATTCTCTTCTAATATTTCGTAACTACCTTTACCTACGCACAACATCAAATAAAGCCATTGTTCATTATTAATGTATTCTTTTCGAGGCATAGTTAAATAATCAGGAAACACCTTATGATGGCCAGCGTTCTCTGGGATAACTCCCATAAGCTTTGGTTTGTTTCCCTGAGTATTAACATCATAAATAGAGCTGCCATCTGGCGTAGTGCTGTTGTAATTATCAGGAATTTGGTTAGTCGCGTAAATTGCTACACCAACGGCAATAACAGCAATAATTGCATATGCGATAGCTTCAGCGCCTTTAGCTTCAACAATTAGTTTTACATCATCACCCGGATTAAAAGTTGTGGCCTTAAATTCATTGGGCTTAACTTCTCTATTATTAATAAAAGCACTGAAAAGTGGAGTATCTGACTCAACATAATCAGGCACGTTTGAAACAAGCCATTGGTGCAATGTTTCACCTGCATTACCTTTGCAAGGCTCAAAAAGTGAAAGGTCTAGCTTGTTAGGATATACATTTATATCAACCTGCGTATTCATACACTTTAACCTCACTAAAAAGCCTTTTAAAAACACTCACTCTAACAAACGATGCTCCATGCTTTTTACATGTATGTAGAACATGAATTTCGCCATCTACGTCAACACACACTCCCATGTGCACGAGGTTACACCCTGTAAAACCGCATATGACCGCACCAGGCTTTACAGCGCATAGCTCAAATTCTTCAACTAATAATGAATATGCACCTGTGAATTCTGCTTTATGCTCAGAACGAACATGACCAAAAGATGTAAAAAGCGGGAGATTATATATATGATGAAGAACTAGACGTGTTAAACCCCAACAGTCTAGTCCCTTCATTGTTCTGCCACCTTCAACATACGGGACAGTTTTGTAATCATTAAGATGGTTCATAGTTATCTTAACTAAAGTACTGTAGGCCAGGAGCAAAGTCTGGTGTGTATCGGTCAGTTGGCCATGCTGCATTTACCAAATCATTGAATGATGCGACAACATTAACCCTTAACGCATTCGCCTTAACACTAACAGCGGTCATTTCAAGCGGTCGTTCGCCTGGTTCGTCTAAATAACTAGCCGTGTAAACACGGTAAATTACCTTCACCTTTTCACCGGCTTCGAATGCTGTTTCAACTACTTCTAGAGACTGACCAGTTATATTGTCTAATTGAAACTGCAGGTCTTGACGACCTTTTACTGAACGCTCAGGTAAAGAAACCCCTAATGCGCACGCTTCAAAAGCAACCATTTCACTGCCTTCTATTCCAGCGGTAACATCATCAAAACCAGAACAAATACGGATCACCCCAAACGAAGGGGCTTGCAATTCTAATGAATGAATTGGCAAGTCATTCGTTGGGGCGCTTGCGTATAGCCTTTGGAGTACTTCGCTCATTTAAATATCATTTATAGTTAAGTTAAATAATTTAATGCCACGCTTTAACATTCTCTGCTTTGAGTGTTCAAAAAGCGTTTTTCCATACTCTGGAGTTAATTCCTGACCTTGAATAATGCCAAACTCAGCAATTTGCGTATCAGCAACGGAGGGGTGATCTTGATAATATGCGTTACCAACAGCTAGAGAACGGTTTGAAAAGTTTCGACCACTTGAGCTTATATCCTTAGAAGCAAAAGAATCTGGCCCCATGAATATAGCTAAACTACTAATCGAATCTATATCACCAACATAACCCGCCACAAAGTACCATTCACTTTCTGCTACATAGGAATATCTTGATGAAGATATTGACGGCGTTGAACCATCGTTAAGTCTACATCTCATTGATAATGTTGTGCTGCCAGTGGAGTTAAGTAAAACACCGCCACCTGACTGAACATCTTCATTGGCATTACCTGCTATTAACAACGTGTTTGGTGATTTTGGCAGCTTTTTCACAACTGCAAATATGATATCTTTTCCGCTGCATTGAATATCACTAATTAACCCATTACCTACCTCTTTAGGTAGAATCAAAGAATTAAAGCGCTCGTTAATTTCAGCTGATTGACGTGTGATATCTACGCCATTAACAAGATCCTTAAAGCTATCTGAATTACCTTGATCAAAAACCCAATGTCTAACGGCTAATGGCTCTGCAGCCAATTTGTTATTGAATGAGCCTTCGAGCTTTGGTTCACTCACCAAGTCATTTAAATTCACATTTTGATAATTTAACTTAAATAAGGCCATTTTTTACCCTTACAGATTATTGAATGTTGTTGATGCCCAATTGCCAAATTCCTCGCTACCTTGTGCATCGAAATGCAACTCATCTGAAAGCATGCTGATACCTTCATTATCTCGGCAATATGCGTTTGGATCGGCGGCTGCAAAATCTAGGTGAGCTTGACGAATGGTTGCGTCATACCACAGGCTTGACGAAGGAACAGTTCCATAGATAACAGGTAATTCTGGATCTTCAGCCACACTTCTTAAAATACCAATTAGCTTTGACCACCTAGCTTGATACAAATCAGGGTCTTCCAATCGGCGCTGTGAATCACTTTCACCTTGGTGAGCAATAATGGCTTTAAAGTTAACTTTAATATCATTGAGAGAACAGAATGACATTAAGTTGCTTATTCTATTAACTAAGTCCTCTAATAATCGGGGCGTACCTTCAGGTACTTCATTGTAATCAGGACACCATGAACCTCTGGCATAAGCAGCTGGAGATAAAGCTGTACCACCAGATGTGACTTGGCAAACAACAACATTATCCATTACCTCAGCTATATTTTTAAGAGCTACATGCGCAAAGGAAAATTTGTTAGTTGTTTGGCTTGTAACCCAACTTGATCCATTACCTGACTTGCCTGTTTTATCTAAATAATAATTTCCTATATTTTGGCTATCCCAAACTTTAACTTGATCAACTTGGGAGTCTTGCAACCAAGCTTCACCGTCAGAAACGTTAACTCGGCCATCCGTATTTGACTGTCCAAAAACTATAAATAAATTAATCTCACTCGGTAATAAATTTTTAGTTAAGTAAGTATCTACTTTGCGATGAAAATCAGTAGGAAGCTTGTTAATTCTTACTAATGCACCAAAAAAATTACCATCAATGCCAGTCGCCGCAACACCATTACCTATATAGGCAACTTCAGGTATATTACTAGCACTGTACCCTTCATTTAAAAAACTCTGAGTTAACAGTGTTTCATTGTTATAGCGAACGGAAGCTTTAGCATTTAAGTAATCTATATAAAATGATGAATTAAAAGATGTGCCGTTTTCAATGCTATTTACGATAGGAATATTCTCAGTTACGTCAGTTGTAATCCTTCGTCCATACAAGCGTAAATCAGACGCAGCTGTATATGTTCCTAAACCAACACCTGTCTGTGCTGGAACTGAACGTGAAACATACAGTAACCATTTAACCGTATCAGAACTTAAAACTTCAAAACTAATAGAACCTGATAATGAGGCATTATTAGAAAATATTTCTGGGTTTGCTATTTCTCCATAGCCATCGGCCATCTTAATACAATGAACTGAACCATCTATTGATAGCGTTGAATTGAATAGTGTTAGATGATTTCCATTCCCACTCTTATCCAACATTACAGCTACAGGATCACCATTATTTATGGCAGGAGTCGTCATTGCTAAATCTTGAAATAGTGTATTTGTATCATTTGGGTCATACCAGAACCCTTGAGCACCATTTTCAAATACTGGAATATTGCTTATATCCCATTCTGATTGAGTCGCTGATAAATACTGCTCTAAATCAAAAAAGCTTTTTACTCCCTGAAATTCAAAATGGCCTGTGCGCTTATTAAAATGAGCTAAAGACTTGGTGTTTGTCTTGTCAGAGTAAAGATCTATTTTGTCTTCATTTTCAGGGTTTTTATAAGCGCTGGAATTGAATGCTTGTTCTGAAATGTTGTAAGTATTATCAGTACTAGCTAAATCGGCTACTATACCCTTTACTGCATCCAAGCTTGGATATCTTTTATAGAAAACTGCCGAACCGCTTTCATTACGATATAGATCTAAATAACCATCATCATCAGGACTAACAACATTAAAGTAATTACCGTTAGGTGTTGCACCTAATCCTGCACCAACTGTTGCATACTTAACTCCGTCAATATCATTAACAGCATCGATATAAACTTGTACTAAGGCGTTGAGCGTATCTGTTGTCTTCTTTGTTATGCTTGGCTTATTCTCACCATTAATCAAAACACTGGTCGCTTCATCTCCAGATAAAAGTGTATTTAATTGCTCCAATAGCGTCTCAAGCTCTGTAACTAAACTAAAAAATGACTTGGCCACTTTAATTCTCCTGATAGGTACTTAAGGCGCTTTCAACACCATTCACAAACTCTTCTAGCGTGTTCGGTGCTAGCGCATTTATAGCCGCCTCTTCCTCACTCGCTGCTTTATATTCTTTCATTTCAATCTGCGCCTGGTATTGCCATACCAAAGCGCTTATTGGTTTCATGTTCTCGAGTGGATCTTTCATAAACCGCACCTGGTGCTTAACAACGCCTCGAGGCGTTAAAATATCCATCAAAAACCAGTCAATTAAATTCACTCCATGATCAACAAAGCCCTCAAAAACTGTTGCTTCGTCTTTTCTTAAGCGCCAAGTTGCTTCCATAAGAGTTGGTACACTTAAATGCTTACGGCGCTGGCGTGCTCGGCCAGTGCTCATTTCTGTGCGAAGAATGTTTGGTTGTCGCTTATAAGCTGCGTCTTTTAAACGTGGTAAAGGCAGCGAACTTGGGTAATTGATCATCTTAGGTTCCCGTGCGCTGCATATTTGGATAAGTGCGTTCTAGCACTTCAGACATAGGACCACCGCTTCGGATATCAGCTACAAATACGTTAATTTGTTCGTCGCCATTTTCTGAACGTGTTTTCTCATATGTGCCAGCACGACTTGCATCTTCAACAAGTCTTATCACTACATTTACGTTAGTTGCGCCTGCAGCTGTGCCTGGTGTTCCTGCCGCTTTCATTTGGCTAGGGTTAAACACACGGCCACCATTACCGCCCGCTAAATAATGTTTACCATTTAGCTCTACAAGCTCAGGCGTATTGCGCTCACCAATCTCAATCAACTTGTTACTATTGGTGTAACCGCCATATTGGAAACCAGGTGGTTTTTGATCTTTTATAGATTTAACTTGAGCCAAACCAAGGCCAGTAATTACACCCGCAGCAATTGGTCCAGCAATTGGCCCCAATTCAAGTGCCGCTGCTGCAGCTGTATAAGTACTCATTAAAGCTTTAGCAATATTCAGTGTTTGCTGAACTTTAAAAGCCTTCTTACTGTGTGTTGCATATTGGCCAGCTAGGTTCTCACCAATTTCTAAACCAATGGCAACACGGTCATTACCACTAGCACGATCAAAATCAACAAATTGCTGGACTACTTGGCCATAGTTACCTGCATATCTAAGTTGAACAGCGCGTTTGCGGTCTTCATGTGCAGCCTCTTCAGCTTCAATACGGCTATGAAACCCTTGCAACTCAGCAATTTCAGTTTCATATCTATCACGACGAATTTGGTCTTCACGTTGGCGGGCTTCATTCTGGCGCTGTATTTCACGCGCTTGCTTATCTGATTCAAGCTTTTCTAATGCAGCATCACGTTGCTGGCGAAGCTGTAGCTCAATTTCAGCATAACGTGCAGAGTCTTTGCCTTGCTCATCGAGCGCATTTCTAGCTATCTCTGTACGACGAGTATAAGACTGACGAATACGATCTTCTTCAGTCAATAGGTCTTCTGTTAACTGCGTAAAGTCTTTTTCAATATCCGCTTGCTTATTTTTCTCATCAATCAAGCTGGCAAGGTTACGCAGTTCTTGTTGTTGCTGGGGTAATAACTTGGCGTATTTACCACTGGCAATTTCATAATTAAGTTTTTCTAGCTCAGTGTTTTTACCAAGCAAGGCTAAGCGCTGCTGGTAAGAGGCATTCGCTTTTTGAAAATCCGAAAGGTCATTTGGGCTTTGGCCTTGTTCAGGCTTCTTAGTCGAACTTTTCCCTACAACAGCCTGTAAAGCAACTATCTCATTTTTAAGATCTGTTACACGTTTTTCTGCTGCTTCAACATCTTCAAACTTACCCTTTAAGAACGGGTTATTAAAACGTTGCCTTGCTTCATCTGCGAGCTGAATTGCACCTTTTAAACGCCCTTGAGCTAGCAACAATAAGCCTTGTGCTTGCTTACCGGTTAAGTTTGCATATGGGCTTAAATCTTTACTTGCGTCTTTAAGTTTATTTACAGAATCAGTTGCATCGTCCGCATTTGATGCAAATTCATAAATCCCCCAAGCAGCCAACATAATTAAACCAGCAGGACCTCCTAAAAGTCCCATAGTGCCGCCCAGTGCACGCATTGCTATATTCGAACTGCGCACAGCAGCTGTATGTGCAATCGTTGCAGCAGTTAACCGTGCTTTTGCAGGGCCTAACACATTTGCCGCGCCAGTCATTGCAACCAAAGTTTGCACTTTACGCATATTTGCTTGAGCTGAAGCAAGCTCTGCAGCTGTATTTTTTACCGTTTCTTGAGCAAGTCGAGCTTTAGCTATTGTTGCTCTGGCCATGCCAGCTGCACTTACTGTTAAGCTGGTCGCTAATCTTCCACCAATAACAATAGCCAGCGCAGTTGCAGCTGTTGTTAGATTATCAATTAAGTCTTGATTTGTAGTCAGCTCATTTAATACCGTAGTTGCAGCATCAATTGCCGGCACAAGTGCAAAACTCACTGGTTGTTCTATACGGTTTATTAATTGCTCATAGGCTGTTTGAGTTCGATTAAGCGCCGCGGGTACGGTAGATGCAATACTTTGTGCAGCCCCCTCATACTCACCTAGTGCTTTGATAAAGGTATCTTTAAAAAAGGTGTTGGTTACTTTACCGCTAAGAACCATCTGCCTAAAGCCACCAGACACAAGACCAGCAGCTTTATCTAATTCAGTTATCAAACCAGGTAACGGATCAACCACTTGATTAAATTCTTCTGCACGTACTATTGAAGAATCCATTGCTTGAGCAAAGCCATACATGGTTTGTTCTAGCTGAGTATTAGATGCACCGATTTTAGCGGCAACATTTGATGTACCTTCAAGAACCTTACGTCCTTCTTCGGCAGATAGCTTATTTGCTTTCTGTAAAGTAAGAATTCTGGCGTAACTATCAGCCATGGTTGAATAAACTTTATTGTGCTTATTACTTATCTCAATCAAGTAATTCTGCACTTGGGCGTATTCTTGGCTTGAAGTGGTTAGCCCTTGCAAACGGGCATTAAGTAGTTGGATCTGACCAATGTTTTGCACTTGCTGCTGTGCAAAATTAAGAGCCATAAAGCCACCAACAGCGGTGGCAAGGCTGGTATAACTGCGGGCAACACTATTATTACTAGACTCAAGCGCACGATTTTGCGCAACTTGCTGCTGCGCTTGTCGTTGTAACGAGCGTATATCGTTTGTATTCGTACGCGTACCCTGGCTAATTGCTTTGCCATCGTACAGTACTTTTAAACTTAAGTTATATCTGCTCATGCTGCTCTCGTGCTGCGTTCATTGCTTCTACTTCTAACACCTGAATTTTTTTAAAAATGTCAGGGGTAATGTTTAACCCAGCTAGCCGCCAAGCGACTTCAGCATTGCCATAATCAAGGCCGCGTCCTTCTCCTTGCCATTGTGTTTCAACCATTAAAAACGCATTTACTGCTTCAGCATTGCAGCTGTACAAATCAAAATGTTTCTCTTTGTTTTGCGCTTTTACTTGGTCAATCACTTCCTTGGGTGCTTTTTGCTGGGTTAAAACTTCAAGTAAATGTTTGGTGTCGGGGTGTTCGTCGGCTACCCAATAGCGGGCAGCCTCTAGTAGTTTTTTCTGCCAGCCACAGCTACAGCCACAAAATAGGCATCAAGTACAGCAGTTCGCCACCAACTCACCTTTAAACATTTAGCTAAATTGTCATCGTTAAATGGCAGTGGCTTATTGTTTTCATCAACAAAGTCATCACCCCAGTCAACGAGCACGCGCTTAATCATTTCGTGGTCTCCACTTTCGGCAAGTGCTTCGTTTGCGTCATCATCAAGTAGCTTAAATTGAGCGGTAAACTCGTGGCTGTCGCCATCAAAGGTAAACTTAACGGGCTGATGAACTTGCACGTTCTGCATTGTCACAATTGAAAAAGCCATTGTTTTCTCCTGGTGTAAAAGTGTTTTAAAACGAATTAATCAAGTAACAGGCTAAACTCGTCATTGCCTGTTTGCGGTAAAATAGCTAGGGCCATTTCAAGCTCTGCCTTTTTGGTGCGCTCAACATACTTAGGCTGTTTCACTTGCACTTTAGGGCAGCTAATCGTTACGCGGTGACCACCTGCAGGGCCGTGCTTAATTTGCAGATTGCCGGTTGTCGAATCTTTTGCTCGAGTAAAAAAGTCAATATCAGCCACATTAGGCGCAGCAATATTGACCGAGCCAGACATTGCGCGGTCTAAAAACTCAATCTTTGCCGTAGTAAGAGTTGGATCAAACTCCACTTCGTTGCCTGCATCGATGCTAAGTTTCGACGGCACAACTTCGAAGCCATGTAATAAAAAGTCAGTGGTGCGTCCTGCGCCCAGCGGAATAGGTTTAGGCCATGCACTAAAGTCGGCTGTTGGTAATGCGTTATCTTCAGGCGCAACATAAAGGCCTTTAAAATCGAACGATAAATAAGGAATGCCTTTTTCAAGCTCAATACTCACATTGCCTTGTGCACCTAACAAAGTGTGCTTATTACGACCAAGCTGAAAGTGCATAGCCACTGATTCAGGTGCATCTGAAATAGGTGTGTATTCAACACTGGTATCAGCCACAATAACTTCAGCCATACCACAGGCGCGCATTAATGGCCCCCACGCTGGGGCAACACCTAATGTGCCACTGCCTACCAGTTCAACTTTAAAACTGATACCCGCATATTCATTCGTAAACATGCTTTCTTCAGCACCTAAGTAAGGCGTATTTAAACCGCGCTCAACTTCCTCACCTTCAAGAGGGCGTAGCTCAATATCTTTAGTTAGCATGGCAAGCATTGCACCAGGCAACGTGCCATACGTTTGTTCAATTGCCGCTAACAGGCTGGTTTGTGACCATTTCATTTGCTTGCACCTTTGTCTTCAACTTTGTTCGCTTGCTTTTTAGCTGTGCTCTCAGGCTGTGTTCTGGCCACGAGCTTCAACTTACCTTTGACGTCTTTTATATAGCTGCCGCCTTGGCTTGGCTTTTCGTTCATGCTGCTCTCCTAACTACTTACATTCACTGTTAAACGCATACGCGCCTGATGACACAACACACCACAGAACATCACTGGCGAGTGGTCATCTAAAATCAGCCCTGTGTCGTCGCCTTCGTCCAGGTCATCAACCAAATCATTAAGTAATGGATCACCTGCAAATGCGTCATCTAAAGATTCAATGGCATTTTCAAAGTGCTCTTGGCTATCTTCGTCATCTACAAAGCTCTTTAAAAAAACCACATCAAAGGTATAAGTAACCGTTGTTCTAGGGGCATACGGGTTTTGGCGTTTACGGCGTTTTAATCGGATATACCCGCCACTAATAGCATCACCTTGGGCATACATGGCTTTGAGTTCTTGAGTGTTTTTGCTAAAGCGCTCTTTTTTATAAAAGGTGCCTACATTCGCACTATTAAGCACATTCAAAATCGCCGTTCTTACCTGGTTAAGCATTTGCACCACCCAACTTATTAATCATCAACTTCATTGCTTCGTTAAACCGTGCCTGTATATATGGCTCACTGGCCTCAAGGCCTTCTTTAAACATCAACTTGCCGGTTGTACCACGCGCATTAATTTTCAATGCTATCAATGTCGCTACTCGTTCTGCTTCATCACCTTCAAGGCTAAGTACTGCCTCAACCCAATTCACTAAGGGTTCAATTGGTGGCATATGTGGTTTAGTGCCAAGCTCTACGGCTTCAGCGTAAAGCTTGCTAGTACCTACATAACCAATACTCACAGCTGGGTTTATTAAAACTTCACTATTAATACTGGCGGCTAAGTGGCCACCATCGCCGCTACCCAAAGGAGTTCTGCTTACTACTTGATACTGTGCGTAAGCTACCGACTCATTCATTGCGCTCGAGAGCTGCTCTTGCACCATTGCCGGTGAGTGCTGCCAAAGCTCCGTCAATGCATCAAAGCCCTTTGCTGTAATTCGCACAGGCATTAGCGCAACCGTTGGCGCTTAGGCAGTTGCACAGCCTTACCATGCGCACTGCTTTTATTGTCATTAACGACAACCGCCGCATACTGGCTGCGGTAGCCGTTGGCGATGCGTCTAAAACTGTCGGCTTTAGTGCCGTGGTCAACGCTATCGCTTGAAATCGTACTGTTATCATCGTTGGCGTAATACGTGGCCAACTTATCAATGCAGCTTGCAGCTGCGAGTTTTAAACAGACATCCACATGCTCTGCAGCAATCTCAACATTACCCGTATCTTTTTGGTACTTCGCCAGCATATCGGCATAGGCACTGGCAATTTCATCAGCGCTTAAAATGCCTGCTTGGTCTTGTACATAAGCTGGGAGTCTGTCTGCATACATAGTTAAAACACCTTATAAAGCGCATCCGTGCGCAACCGTGTCATCCAATCACCAGAGGAACCAAGGAATTAAAGAACCAGCGCTTTAGTCGCACCACGGTAGTCAGTACATTGACCACCGTAAATGTGGCGGATTTTCATCGTGGTTTGGTCGTTCGTGAACACAGTGCCCACGTTTTGCATGTCTTGCGTGAAAATCTCAGGGTTTTCCATGCCGTCTAAAAAGCCCATTTCAAAGTTGGCAAGCTCACTAGGGTCGGTCATTAAGCCCCAATCATTTGGATCAGTCGCACCAGGCACACGCAGAATTTCAAGGTTTAATTGCTGCGCAAAACCCTTGTCGTTATTTTGCATGCGTTGGAACAAGTCAAAGGCTGCATCTACATTACCCAGCGAACACAACAAGAACGCTGGCTCAATTTCTAGCATCTCGCCAGTATCAAGCTCTTGCTGGTTCATAATGGCGCGCCAATGCACCATTAACTCTTCCTGGCTTAGTGCAGCACTAAACAAGTTGTTATGATCAGCATGAAACAGTGCTTTACCATCAGGGGCATTGCGGTTGTTTAGGTAGAAATCCCACGCAAATTTGCTAAGTGTGCGCGCAGCGGCACGAGCCAGCTTATTAGGAATTTGCGTAATGATGTTGCGGTCATCATTTTTAATCATTTCCATAGTAATGGTTGCTAAGCCACCTTTTTTGCTAACGCGATACTTCGCGTTGCTATCAGTTGGTTTTGCAAGCTCTTGGTAAGCGCCGCTCTCAAGCACATCTTGTAGGTCGCCATAGCCACCCCATTCAGTCACATTCTGATCTTTAAAGTCAGTTGCAGTACCAATGCGGAACACTTTGCGCCATAACTGGTATTTTTCTAAGCTGCTGTACACTTCAACTACTCGGCGGTTAATTACATCGGCCAGCACATTCGGTAAGCTATCACTATCAAGCGCTTCGACCATTCGCGTGCGGCTACAGTCGTTTAAACGACCTGTACAGTGCTTATCACCCGTCAAATCAATGTAAGCTTCTTTTAAGCTCACTACGTCTTTATTAGCCGGATCAAATAGTGCGGTAAGCAGCTCTACACCGCTTGGGTTATCTGAGTATTGCGCGCCTTCAGGCATGTTCACTTTGCCCGACTCAGTAAACTTGCTTAAATAGCTAATCTCACTATCAATCAGCTTTTGCACCTTATCAGTGCTTACGTCTTCGCTGCTTTGCACGCTTTCTACCAAGCGCGTTTTGGCGGCGTCTGGCAAAGTCGACTTATTAATTAAAGCCACAGCACTTTGCTTTGCTTCAACCAAACGCTGGCTGTCTGCAATCACTTTGTTTACGTCTGCAAGTGTTAAGCCTGTACCTTGGCCTGCATCAGGGGCACCGTGTTTAGCCAGTGCTTCAGTTAATTGCACAATGGCTGTTTCATCATCTTCAGCTGTCACAGATGCTGCAAGCTGAGGGTTCGATTTTTTAAGCGCTTCGAGTAGGCGCATTAGTTGTTCATTCATGACATTGCCTTGATTATGAGCTTCTTTAAATGACACGATCCGACCACCTGCACCAGGTACCATGATCAAATCGACGGAATTAACTTTGAGGAACTTCTTAGCTGTGCGGCTGCCCTTTTTACCAGAGGCCGTACCGTCCACATCAATACTTAAACCAAACAGGTCTTGCATATTGTTATCAACGGCTTCGCGCAATTTTGTGGCATAACCCGAGCTTTCAAGCACAGTTAAATCAGCCTGCAGTGCACCTTTTTTACCTGCGCCAACACCTTCAACAAATTGTGCATTGCTGAACTGGCCAATCAGGTTATTAAAGTGTTGGGCAGTGCCTTTAAGATGGTCGTCATCAGACTTAACCATGCATTTAGCACCGTTAAACAAAGGGGCTGCTTCACGCAGAACGTGGGCAGGATAGTCAACACCATTTAAGCTTTTACCCACCTCAATCAAGGTCACTAAAAACTTACTTGGTTTAACATTACTGGCTTCAATAAACTTAGTTTCGTCATACCAGGCTTCGGTTAACTTAACCACGTCAGAGGGTTTGTACTCTTTGACGACTTCAATGGCGTTTTCAAACGTCACCTGATTTAACTCACTCACCGCATAAGGGTATGCCCAGTAGCGGCCATCTTTACGAACCACCACTTTGTCAGCATAAAAAGCCGTAATATCAACCCAGCTATCACGCGAGTTAGTTGCCAGCAACTTACGCAGCTCTGCAGTCACAAGCGTCATCACATCGTGATAATCAGATGATTTAGCCTCAACAAATGCGCGATTGCCTAAAAAGCCGGTTCCTGTTGGTAAAAGGGTCAACATAATTTAGCCCCTTACTTAGCCGCAGCTTTAGCTGGCGCTTTTTTTGTTGCTGCAGCGTCTTTTTCAGCTTGCTCTAAAAGAGCTTTAGCTTGAGCTTTGGCCTTAGCAATAATGTCATCAGCTTCAGCTGCCGCTGCTTTTGCCTTTGCTGCCGCTTCTTGTTCTGCTTTAGCTAACAATGCTTGAGCAGCATCATCAGAGGCGTGTGCAAGCTCACTGGTATTCTCACCATCACTGGCAAGTACCGCTTTAGCAAGGTCTGCAACAGCAAGTACACCTTCAACACGTTGGCCTGCTTTAGTTAACGCTTTAACAACGCCTGTTTCGCGTTCAACTTTATAGTCGAACACTTCATCTGGCTTAACTTGGCGGGTTTGTTTTTTGGTAAGCGTGTTGCCACGTTCATCGGTTTTAGGTTTATTATCGTCGCCTAAGTCAACGACTTCTTCGTATAGCTCAAGCGCTTTAGATGCAATTTCTAAAACAGCATGGCCTTTAGTAAGTAAAGCAAAAAGACTCATTATGTTGCCCTCAATGGTTGTGAATATGGCTAATGAGTCTTTAAGGTAAGGGGTTTTGTTGAAGGGCTAAATTAAAGGGTTTTAGGAAAATTAAGTGAGTTCATTTCCCCAGTCCATGGGTTTAACGCCGCTTTTCTCGATTAAATCAGTAAGGTCGTTTTCAATATCGGGTATCAAAATAGGCTGATATTCATCAAACAATGCATCGTCTTCATTTCTAAAGGGGTCATCTAACTTTTCAATAATTTTTACATGGTATTGTTGGGGTTCACTTTCAAAGCTGGGTTCTTTCCACAAATACAGTAAATCGCTATGTTCATTTATAAGTATTAGTAATGCCGCTGCCGAATCTTTATTTTTTAATACTTGTTGCCAAACGCTTTCTAATTGGTCCATTTTTAACGAGTCCTTATGATGGCTAATTCAAAATAATAAAAGTCCCTTTAAAATAATAACGACCTTGCCATCATAATTACACATGTATTAACTATTTTTTGACGAGTCCAACCAATCAACTTCAGGTATCACTTTTTTTACTTCAGCTAAGTAAATATACATGGCGCATAGAGGCCATAACAAAGCCCATATGAATACCTTTTTAACGAAATATCTTGGAACAGATTCATTTTTTCTCACACATTCTTCTGCGGCCACTAACCAACCAGCAAGAGAAAAACCAAACCCTATAAATAAATACGCATATAAAATTAATAGTGTCATTTCTATCTCCTAAGTTTTTACTGTCAGATTCGGATCAACTTCCCAGTGCTTCATCACTGGTACCGTAAAGCAGCTACAATTGACTGTTTCCTTTGCCGGCGCTTTGGGGTCATGAGGGTGCATCATCTTAATGCCCCCAATAGTAAAAGGTTCATTTGCTGCAGCGCGAGTATTGTTTGCGGCCAAGTGACTAACGCGGTGTTCTTTACGCCGACCTAAGCGCCACTCTTTTTCCATGCCTGGTACTGCATCACCAATTTCGTTCATGCGCATATGGCTTGCTGTGTTATACAAGCGGCTAAGCTCAGTGTTTACAATCGCCTTAGCGCGCCACATTTTTTTCTCGCCTAAACTTTCTGCTATGGCTTTTTTAGCGGTTTCGCTATCTTGCGCCCCCATCATCACAAGCCCAAGTTGCGATCGAATATAATCAGCCTTACCGCTTAACACATCTTTAATTCGGTCAACCATAAAATTATCAATGGCCACAAGCTGACGATGCTGTAAAAGCTGCGTCATAGCATTTACCGTTACACCACCGGCTTTTAGTGGCGCATCAATTAAATTAATACCTGCTACCCAAGTAGTTTGTGAAAAGGCTTTAATTTGTGCGGCGCTTCGCTCACCCAGTTCAAGCATCACCTGGTTAATTTGCCCCTGCAATTTGCCATAGTGCCATTGCTGCCAATCTGTCGGCTGTCCTTGTAAAATGGTTTGCGTGTTTTCTTCAGCAAGCTCAAGCAAACGCAACAGCGAATCCCAAAGCCCTTGCTTATTTTTAAGTAGCGCTTTGAGCTGTGCTGTACGGGCTTTATTAAAGGCCTTGGTTCGTTCACTCGGTGTCATCATCTACGCCTGCATCAATTGCACCATCAAACTCTTTAAATGTGTCGGCCTTTACCTGGTCTTTCGCTTTTTGGGCAATAGCAGCTTGCGCGTTTATAAGCTCTTGCTCAGGGTCAATCTCAACACCTAATCGGTCCGCAATTGATGCAATCACACTTAACCCCGTTTCTTCGGTCATAATGCCCTGTGTAATCCCAAGGTTTACCGCTACCACAACTTGCTGCAGCGCAGCAGCATAACGGCTTATATCTTTGGCAGTCATTTCTGGCATCACCACCTTTGACTTAAACACATCAGTTTCAACCATGCGGTCAGGCTCAATGCCCATGGTTGCTGTGTAGTATTGGCGAATAACAAAGGTCGCTATTTCGTGCAGCATATAAATAATGTAGCGCTGGCGCATAGCAAGTATTTTAAATGTCGGCTCGGCCATGGCTTCGCCGTTCGCACGGTTAACGTCACCCCCATCAGCAAACCAACTTGGTGGCATAGTCGCACCACCGAGCATGTGGTTTCTAAATAATTTTGCTAAGGCTTCGGTGTCGCCAGAGCCTAAGTTGGGGCTTTCTGCTTTCCACTCTTCCGAATCGTTATGCACATTTGCCGAGCCTGGTCTTGGCGGGTTGCTTTGAATTTCTGCTGCTCGAGCATTTACTTTATTTTGGTCAGCGCCTTTTAAAGTAACATCCCACACAAACGCCCGGGAGTTTTCAGCACGATCGCCTTCACCAAAAATAAAGTCGTCGTATAAATCTAAAAAATCACACTGCGCAGTTAAATCAGAGTTGCCCCGTCCGTGGGCGCAAAAGCTGTTAATTGAAAAATAAAAAATATCGCCATCATTAAAACCTTCACGTAATCGCTGCGTTTGTTTGGTAAACACCGATTCTGGTCCATTGATGATCACTCTATAAATGTATTGTCGGCCATTTGTCATACGCTTGGTTTTTACACCAACCGGTTGCTCTGGATTGCGAGGGTCGTAAATAACTTCCTCAACATGTGCAGGGTCTAGGTAGCTTAATTGCACTTCGCCACTAAGCGGATTTACAAAGGCAGGGTAAAACTGCTCGCCAAATATCGACAGCTCACGCACTTTCTTTTCAAGCTTAATAGCCATGTTATTAATTGGGTGTGTCCAAAATGCATCGATAACGGCTTGATAGTCTTCATCATCATTCGTGACTTTTACGCCTTCCGCCAATAAATACGCGAGCGGTAACTCAATAATGCGGTTAGCAATCATGTTACTTTGCCAAAGGTAAGGCGCTATTTTGTTCATACGTGCGCGGGTTGGCCCACTTAAGTTACGATTAGAATCACCAGACAGCTTTGAATATAAGTGGTCATCAGCATCAATTGAGCCAGCCATAGCACCTGCTGCTTCTTTAAATGTGGTAGCTGATTCATTTGCAGCAGTGTTGCTTGCAATTGTTTCAGTAACAATTGCCGCAATTTTTGCTGCAAATTCTGCCTCTTGTTTTGCCTTGCGCTTTTTTGAACCAAACATAGCTTTTTAACCCTTTTGTAAATCTTTTACATTTGCCTAGGCGGCGCTAAATAAAATTTTCCGTGCAATGGCACTCAAAACACATTGCAAACGCTTAAAATCGCTCTGAGAGCGTCACCCTTAGTTTTTGATTTTTACCCAGACTTATCTGTTAGCACTTGGCCACTTTCATTTACGGTTCGATAGTTAAAGTCATCGCCACCTAAACTAATCCAAGCAAGTTGCTCATTTCTAAAGTTGCCAATAAATATCCATTCAGAGCCGTTAAAGTACTGAAGTGTTACTTTGTTAGTTGGAGCCAAATAGCCAATTGCTCGTCTAAACAAACCGCCTGCACGTGTTCGGCCTTGCAAGCGAGATGGTCGGGTATTCATTGAGTTTTCAGCTTTAGGCACATTGACACCTGCAGCTGGCTCGCCCTCTTCCAAAGTGGCGGCATTTACCAGTACACCCGCAACGGCAGTATCGCCGTGTCGCCATTTACCATCACTGCCTTTGTCGCGGCCATCATCCATTTTTGGCTGGCCTTTATCTAAAATAACGCGCCGATGATCAGCCACTACATCTTCACTCTCAGGCACGGTAATTAATTTGCTCTCGAGCGCAGCTTTATATTTAGGGAAAAATTGGTTGTACCAAGGCCGCGATAACATCACGCAATCAATTCGGCTTTCGCCATAACGTTGCATGGCTTTTTCTGCCAACGATTGGCCATTACCTCGGCTATCAAATTTGCCGTGAAAAAACAGCGGCACATTATCGAGCAGGTAAAAGGTAATTTGCTCTTGGCAATCAAACGGAATGTTTCTTAACTCAATTAAAAATGGCGTGTGGTATTTAGTAGGGCTTTCTTGCTGCATAAGCCATTGCACACTTAAGTCACCGCTTCGGCCAAAGTCTTGCCCGAACACAGTTCGTTTACCTGGCATGGCATCAATTAACGGTTTAATTGTGTCTTTCAGCCAATCATCAATTATGCGAGTACGCTCAGGGTTCGTAACAAAATCATCCGGCTTTTCTAAGCGAACTACTTTGCTATCTGGGTGCTGGCAACGTTCAACCAGCATACGGTTAATGTAAACACCACCGCCGGCACTTGGGATCACATCAAGTTCTTCTGCCGCACCATCACCATAAAAGTCGTATATTTCTTGCGCCCAGGCATCTTCTTTTTCTTGAGTCCACTCTAGGCCCTTCATAGCACAAATACGCTTATACAAGCCTTGGCTTAGCGCTTCTCTAAATGTTGTGCGGTAAACCTTGTATGGTTTTTTCCCTGCGCGACATTCTTTAATAAGTAAGTTAAATGGGTTTTCTTCACCATCATGGGTGCTGATAATGCGCACCTTACCGCCCCAAATTAACAGGGCAAAAGCGGCTTTAATAAGTTCATCTAAATTATCGTGGAATGCAGCTTCATCAAGTATCACGCGGCCTTGTTTACCACGTAAGTTTGATGGCCGAGAACTCAGCGCAATAATTCGAAAGCCACTAGCAAAGCGAATTACATAAGTAAGAATATCCTTACCTTCATCAGTAATAATTTCTTCGCTTACGTCATCACACACTTCGTTAAAGCTTTTAGCCCAGTTCGCACAGTCACGAATAAACTCTTCGGCCATATCTTTGTTATAGCCGATGTACCAGCAATCCATGCCGCCAGCTGCTTTACTTGCCGCAGCATCAAGTACACTCGCTGCTGCCTCGCCCCAACTTAAACCGATACGGCGCGACTTTTCATAAATGATAACGGGCGACTGGTCCCAAACATATTCAGCCTGGTACGGTAATAAAATCGACGTTAACTCTTGTGTGTCCATTGCCATTACAAACGCTCCCCAGCAATGGCACGGCGTATTAATTCAATATTGCCAGAACTTAAGCCTGCGGTTTTAGCTGCACTTTCAGCTTGCTCTTGTGCCTCGGCTAACGCTTGTTTTCGGGCTTTTTCAGCAATTTGTTTTTCTAAGTCAGCGTTATAGTTTGCACTGCGTTGCAACCGGCTAATACTTAAAACCAAATCACCAAGCGTTTCAGGATCAATCGGATCTTCTTGGCTCATTAAATTAGAGGTCGTTTTAAACGCAGCGCTTTGCAGTAGGTTCATTAACACTCGGCCAGTATCACCAATACTCGATAAATCGCATTGTTTCGATAGCGCCTCAACATAAGCCTGGCTTTGTTTAATATCGTGGCTAATTTGTTCAATACGCTTTTTCTCACGCCAAACCGTATTGTCATCAATTGACTCAACATCGGTTTGCTCACCACTTATGTTCGCCAGTTCGTCGTTAATCGCATCGGCAATTTGCTGGCAAGTGTATTGCTTAGTGCCTAGCATCTCGCGCAAGTTTTCACGTATATGCTCAGGTAAGCGCTCAATCTTATTGCCGCGTGCCATGTTAGTTGCCTCCTGGTGCTGGGCGCTTAACACCGTCAACCGACTTACGGCCAGTAGCAACATCAGCGCCTTGCTCAGTAATCCGTGCAACCAAGGTTTTATCACCCACCACATCAATCGTGAGCAAACCCACATCTTCTAAAAAGCGCATATGGGCACGCACTCTATCGCGGCTAATATTGTGGCCATAGGTTGCTAATACACAGCTCAACATACTGCAGTTAGCGCTATAGCCTGCCGCCTCGTTTAAGGCGCGCAAAATAACTAAACGCTGATCAGCATCAAATAGGTTTTTCATTGTCCTCACCCTTAAAAAAGCGCTCATAAATAAACGCAATAACAAACTGGCCTAACGAATAGCCAACTCGAAAACACACGTACATGAAGAAAAAGAACCCAGCGATTAACAGGCAAAGTACAAACCACATCTCGATTTCATGTTCATTTGGCATTACTCTTTTCCTAATATTTTTGACTGAACGATTAACTGCAGCGGGTGCTCAATGCGTGTCAGAATGGCATGCAATTGTTTGGTTTCTCCCTGCAGCTTGGTAACCTCTTTTGTAAGTTCAGTGACATCATCCGGTAACCCTTCAATCTCAACCTCTATGCGCTGGACTGTTTCATTGATTTTTTTAATATCAATGTTCTTCACATACGTTTGCTCTACCGTTTGTAAGCGCTTGTCTTGTGCCGTCACATCATCCTTGCTAGCAAATGACTTTTTAAGTGCGTATACAACAACAAAAAAAATTACCAGCACAGCTCCTTGCACCCATGGGTACCATTTAACTATTTGGTTCATATCATCCACGGGGGTTACTCCTATTTGTTTTTGCTGTATTTGCAATGCGGGCTTCGGCTTCAAGGCGAACACCGCTAATTGAGTGCCAGCCTTTTAAAAATGCATTAACTAAAGTGGGGTCGCCCACAGGGCAAATGCTCTGTGGGTCTGGGTTGGTACCATTTTGGTAGGTGCTAATTCGCATGGCTCGGCCACGCTTAACGTATTCAGGGTAACTTTTCATTTGTCACCCCATACTTTTAAAACTCGCTTAGCATAATCAATGCGGTTTTCAAGCTTAAATAAGCGACGATGCCAGCCAAATAAAAACGCAATTTGGCTAGGATCATTAACTACAATACGGCTGTATTTGCTGGCGCGGCGTGCAAAGTAGTCAACCATTAAGTTAGTTTGGTTTGCGTTAATGGCTGCAGCAAAGGTGCGTGAACCCAATATGCCATCAACCTTTACTCGCAATACTTGCTGCAAAAGCATATTGGCCAGTGGCACGCCATGGTTAATAGCTGAATCTAAATGCAACATGGCTAATTCATATAAACCATACTCAGCCAGTTCTTTAGCACGGCTACCGCGCCAAAAATCACGATGGTAAATGCGCATGGCTTGAGGCCATGTCAAATTAGCTATATCAACATTCGGGTAAGCAGCTTGGCTTATGCCATACCGCGTTCGCCCACCTTTGTCGGCGCTATGATCAGAGTCGCCTCCTTCTGCCTCATATATCCAGTCCATGCAAAATAAAAACGCACGGCTGTAATTCGGGGTAAGGTCGGCAAAGTTTTGTGTTTTCATAGCGCCAGTGTGGCGCTATTTACTGAGGGGCTAAATTAAAGGGTTTTAGTAAAAATGAATGGGGAGGAAATGTTTAATGATAATGTTATTGCTTAAGTAACTGCTCAACTAACTCATCAGTATCACGGCAATAGTCAATTATTAATTCCTGTATTTGTTGATCAACATGCTTACTTGAACAGTTTTGCTTTTTGAGTGCTTTACGCTCTCGATTAAGTCGAGCCATGGTTTTACGGAATTGCCGCTCTTTAGCACTGTATCGAATACCGATAATCACCCACAAATACCGCACCAGTTGATACCCAGCGTGAAATAAATACGGCAAGCACAAAGCAATACCAACAAAAAATATAACAAGAGTAATGTGCTCAGAAAGCTCAGGGGTCATGGTAATTAATTAGCTATACAAGAGTGCTTTTTAGTCTATTGGTTGCAAGTCACATCCGCAAGAGTTAAATGATCGCCACCAAATAGACTAATAGCCATAATATTTATTGCTAAACCTAACTGTTATTGGCACACCATCTTGCTCACAGGCCACACTAATCTTAAGTTTTTCATTATGATCATAATAAACAGCTAAATGGGTTAATCTAGTTTGCGGATCTAAGTTAGCCACATTTACAGCTACTGCATCCAACATCACAGCAGGATCAAAAGATTCATTTAGGCTGCAAGGGGTTGTTTCAAGCATGCGCACCTCAGAGTATGTGATAATGCCATCAGTAGCTTCATAGAGAATATGATGTTTATCTGTTTCAACTTCGATATTACCAACCGCATTTGGTTCGACTCCCAAAATTTCACTCACCGTTTCAACCTTAAAATTATGGTATTTATAGGGACGTGTAAATTCTGAGTCTACAAATGATATTGGCGGGGGTGTTGGTATCGCAGCAACAGGCGCTTGTTTTGTGTCTTTACCACACCCTACCAACATAGCACTTATTAAAAATGCTAAAATAAAATGCTGTTTGGTCATATCAAATTCCTTTTAAAGAGTTTAACCATTGTTTTACCAATAGCACCGAAATGAGTTAATGAAGGTAAACTCTGAGAATCACTAGAACAAAACTAATAACCATAATACTTATGGCTAAACGCCACTATAAATGGCATCCCGTCTTGTTGACAGATCACTCTCACTTTTAACTTTTCGTTATGGTCATAATAAGTCGCAACATGTGTCATCCTCATTTGAGGTTCTAAGCGCCTAAAATCTACTGCAACAGCGTCAAGCAGAACGATAGGATCAAATTCTTGTGTTTGGCTGCATGGCGCAGTTTCTAATAGAGCAACTTCTGAATAAGTAATAACACCATCATTACTTTCATATCGCGTTTCATATTGGCTTGTTTTAGTAACTATTGAACCGTTGGCATCAGGAGCTACTTTTAAAATGTCACTCGCTGCACTTACCCTAAATTTAAGAAACCGATAAGGGCTAATAAATTCAGCGGGCGGTGGAGTAAGCTTTAATTTTTCTACTTTAGTTTCCTGCTTATCACAACCAAGTAGTACACTACTTATAACCAGCATATAAATTAAACCGTGCTTTATCATGTGAAATTCCTTTTAATTAATTATTTTCTTACTTACTCAAAAAGAGGTTAATAAAACATAAATAATTTTGCGACTTTCATTATCTTTATTAAACTTCGTCACGGTTCCACACTAAGAAATTAACACATTAAAAAAGGAAACGTTTCCCTTCCATAAAAAAATAAAGTCTTTTGATACAATACGTTAACTAATTTACAAAAATGGAAACGTTACCTTTTATTAAGTTAAACAGTCTCTACATATCCATACATGTTTAATATGAGTGCTTTTTCTTTTCAATTGCCACCCAATTATAAATTTGTACTAATTGATCATTACTAAGTTCTGTTAATGATGTAACGCCAAAATGGCGTTCCATATAAACTAAACGCTTTAGCTCAAGTTCATACTTTTTTGAATTGGTATGGATATATTTATATTTTCGTGAGCGCCAATCTGGCGCATCTGTAGCATTACTAGCTTTATCCAAACGACCTATTGTCTGACGTAAATAACTTATAGCCTGCTCAAAAAGTTCTTCTTTTAGTAGTTTATAGGAGGTACATTCAAACTTGTTTTGAAATGTGCTCCAAACTGCACCATAGCTACGTGGTTTATCTTTCACATGTTTTTCAAGTTTAACTATTTCAGCAACTAGTTTTTTGATTTGCTGAGCCTGGGCATCACTAATATGCTCTTCACCAGGTATAATCTTATTTACCCTCATCGCAGATTTAGAATTATTAAATATAACATCACCTGCGACCTGTATATTACCGTTACCATAAATAGACTGATGAAGATGCTTATTAAGGCTGTCGGTATTAGGCTTATAAGTTTGTTGGTTATTGTCCCCTGTAATTTCTTGGTTAGGCGTACTTCCATAATTTTGTGTACTAACTTGAATATTATTATGACCTTTTATAACTTGCTGTGCCTGAGGATTATCGTTATCAATAACTAACTTTAAAGATTGTTTTAATTTATTTTTTTTATCCATGCTCGCTTCCTTTTTGAGCCTACGACACTAACCGTAAATGCCGCTGTATTTTTTCTGGGGTAATACTTTGTGCATCTTCTGTATATTCCTCATAGAGTACGGCTATGATCTTTGCCTTTTGTACTGCACTGAAATGACGCTTAGTTTCTGAAATAACTTCTTCTAGTATTTCTACACAATCAGCTAATGCATTTTCATCAATAGATGAACGAATACCCGTAACCACAAAGTTAATATCAAAACCAAGCTTTGATAACTCTTTTAATTTGTCTGAAGGAATCGGATTCCCAGATTCCCAACGTGTATAAGTAGAACGCCCCACATCAATACATTTCTGTACTTCTGACGCAGTTATTCCGAGGCGTTTTCTTTCCTGCTGCAAAAAACTACCCATATATGGTCACTTTAATGTTGACATGCCCACATTTGGGCACTATATTTAAATCGTCTTAACAAAACCTTTTGCTTCTGTTCGCCAAAACCATGCAAAAGGTTAATTACAAAAAGGTAATGTACTATGAAATCACAAGAAATAAAACAAGCTATCAAAGCTAAAGGTTACACTCTTTCTATGCTTGCAGATGCACTAGAAGTAAACCTTGCCACTGTATCGGGTGTGGTTTGCGGCCACACTCAATCCCGCCGTATTGCAGAGGCTATAGCTAAGCTCATCGAAAAACCCATTCATGTTGTATTCCCAGATGTTGACTCGTATGCACAACCAAAGCTGCTAAAAGGTGCATCACGCCAACAAGGCGTAAATGAACTTAAACAATTACTCGCCTCATAAGGCTTAAGTAACCAATTCAGAACTAAGTCAACCAAAGGACCAGAACCATGATTAAAATGCGCTCGTCGCTGCTCACACAACCACAGCAAGGTCAGCAACTGATTGCTACGCTGCTTATACAGTGTGCGCACAGTAATACGCCGCTGCATATACCGCTTGCGGCTCAAGTCAATAATCAAATGCTTAAGTGTTACAGCACTACAAGCCGTAAACGTAATGTTGGGCATGGGTTTATCGTCAATACAGAGCCAAACCAACACATTTTGTACAGTGTAATTTTGCATGTTTTCCCCTCAAGTTACGGTGTTTTATTCAGCCTAGTGTTAAGGGGTATTAAATGTGAAGTTCTAAAAATTGTTTATTTTTGGAATGTGGTTTTTGCCTGCTCAAGCTTGCAAATTGGAGCATGTTATGACTAAGCCAAAACGCCGTCAGTGGGGCCGTATTGTTGCGCGAAGCCTGCCTGAAGCCCTTCAGCTATGTAAAGAGCATGCACAAGCGACACGTCAAATGAGCGTACCACGTATTGCAGACCGCACAGGTATTAGTACTGATATGCTTTATAAGCATTTAGGCAGCGGCGATATGCCCACCAGCTTACTGATTCCTTATATGGCAGCTACTGGGCGCGAATACCCGTTAATGTATATGGCACATAGCCTAGATAAACTCATTGTGGATATGCCCAAAGGCAAAAAGCCTAGTAGCAGTAACCTTACACACTTAAATCAATTCGCTAATCAAGTGATCGGTATGGTTATGCAGCTAGAAGAAGGTGCAGGCAATGCACAATATGTCGCAGAACAAATCGTGCTGCTTATGCAACAACTCGCCTATCAAAAACTTGAAGCTGAAAAGCTAGATGAACCGCAAACAAGTTTTGACCTCAGCCCCGATCCAGAACGTCTCTAATTAAGGAAAAAACCATGACCATCAAAGACCAAGATCTATCTAAAAAACGCGTTTTTGTCCAAAAAACAACCTTTGCAAGTAGAAAAGCAAATTTACAAAACACGATTTTACTAACTCAGCCTATCACCACAGAGCAGCTGGATATGTTTGTTGCAACGTTCACTTTGCAGTGCAACTGCTGTAAACGCAAAGAGCACGGCACCATAGCGAAAAACTCCTTTATAGCAGCTGCTAATCACATGGGTTGGCGACAAGTTAAAACCAGCCATATCGACATAGACAGCGCCTGTCCAAGCTGTGTAAGAGAGCTAAAAGAGTTTTATCTAACTCAGCAGGTGCCAGCATGAGTGAACAATACCTATCAACCACCATGCAACGTGGTTTGAACGCTATTAAGGCGTTAAGTGGTCATGAAGCCGATGGTATGCGCCCTGGCGAACTAGCCAAGCGTATGGGTATCAGCCAACCACAAGCAACGTCAGTTATTAAAAATCTGATCCATGCAGGTTTTGCTGAATATTGCCCATGGGACCAAAACAAAGTCCGCTTGGGGCCAACCCTTATTACCTTAGCCAACAGTGCGCAGCTCGCTATTACTCAGCGCAGCCAGCAACTAGAACAAGACCGAAGAAATTATGGAGCAATAGTATGAACAAATTAAAAGTAATGGCAGAGGTAGGGAACAAACTTAACCCAACTTCACGAGCTGCTGAACGTGCCAAACATAAAGCATCAAAGGCACCGACTGCCACAGGATTACCAGCAAATAAAAAGCTCCGAGTGCCGTGTCACTCAGGTAAGGCTATTAACCCTGCGGATGTTGTGTGGGATGTAAGCCACTGGGCACAAATACAAGCCCTCCGTTTAGGCTGCTCCTTACCCGTCGTGTATCTAATGCTAAGTACGGTGACGCGAGGGTCAAACTCATGAGCAATACAACCGAACAACTTTCTAAAGGCAATGTTTTAAATGCAATTGCAACGCAGTACCACGTATTGCTTAAAGAGCAAACCCAACAACGTTTTAATTGGCTTAAGCAGCAGTCCTGTGAACATCAAATCCCTTTTGAGGCGCTTAGTAGCGTTTGTAACTTTTTAAATGATGATGAAAACCCACTCATTGATGATGAGCGCTTAAGTGAGCTAGTCATTGCTATGGATCGGCTATTTAACAGCCCTTTATTTAAAAACGCAAAAACCTCTACTAACACCGAGCTTGCCATAAAACAGCTTATTTATCTGCTCTCGGCTTATGTGACTGAGCAAGTTGTGACATGCAACACAATCGAAAGCTTATTAATTCGTGGCCATATACAGCAAGCGAGAGAAAGCGTCTTATTAAACCTTATTAAGGAAAAAAATCATGACGAGTAAAGACATAACCACTGTTGAAAATGAAGCACAACACGCTATTGCCGACAGCCAAAAAAACACGGCTTTTAGAGATCAATCACTGATTGAATTAGGACGACTGGAAGCCTTTGACCTACTAAAAAAGCAAACAGAAGCATTTACGCTAAAAATGATTTTAAAGCACAAGGAAGACAAAACTTACAAAGGCTTGCCCTATACCGATGAAAACGGCCAACTTTCCTATACAAAAACATGGGAAGACTACTGTATTCATAAAGTGGGTATGTCCCGCAGAATGGTGGATGAAAACCTTGCCAATTTAAAACACTTTGGTGAGGCATTTTTAGAATCCAGTAAAAAAATTGGCTTAGGCATTCGTGATCTAAAAGCTCTTCGCAAGTTACCTAATGACGAACAAACGCTCGTTATTGAGTCTGAAGCCATTGATACCGGTGATAAAGAATCAATCAAAGACTTAATCGACGACCTAAAAGCCAAACACAAAAAAGAGTTAGATGCCGAGAAGCTAAAAACCAAAGAGTTAGACTCACAGCGCCAAGTGGCTATTCGTATGCGCGACGAGTACCAAATGAAAGCCATGGACTATCAAACAGAACTTGAAAGCACCAAGTTCAAAGCCGATGCCTGGAAAGACCAAACTAAACACCTGCTATTTGAAGCCACTAAGTATGAAAGCAATGCTATTGAATCACTTAGCCGTTTAATGGCCTTACGTGATCACTTTTTAGATAACGACGATTTGTCGCCACAAGTTGTTGAGCACCTTGCTGCTGGTTTACTGCATAGCTTTAAAACCTTAGCAGAAGACTTTGCGCAAGCTTGGCTTGAAACATCAAGCATTCTTGAGGGCTACCTACCAAAAATGCGCCCAAGCCTTGATGTATTGCAAGAGCTAAACGACAGCGCCATGAGTAACGAGGAGTAAGCATCATGGCTGACGATATTTTACTTGGTTTTAAACAGCGAATCGAAAACGCAAAGCACGGCGAAAAAGGCAATATTTTAGCTGAAGCTAAAGAGCGCCTAGGGCTAAGTAAAGATGCCTTCTACCGTGAGTTAGCAAAACTCGGTTACAGCAGTGGCCGTAAAGCGCGAGCTGATAAAGGCCAAAGCAGCCAAGACCCTGAAAGCCTCGAGAAACTAAAAGCCATGCTGGCTGTAGGCAGTCGTAAAAATGGCAAACAAATCGTTGAAACGCCAAATGCTATGAGCATTTTAGCGGCCAATGGCTGTGAGTTTAAAAGCGCAAGCACAGTGCGTAAGTTATTACGTGAGCAAAACGCCACAGCAAGAATGCTTAACCAAAGCACAGCACATGTGCAGTTACGTAGCCTTTATCCAAACCACGTACACCAAGTAGATCCGAGCTTATGCTTAATTTACTACCCACCTGGTGGCAAAAAAGGCCGTGTTCAGCGCTTTATGAGCGATGACGAGTTTTATAAAAACAAGCCAGAGAACCTTGAAAAGATAAAGAACCTACGCGTTTGGCGCTATGTTCTTACCGATCATTACTCTGGTGCAGTGCGTGTTCGTTATTACGAAAGCGCAGGTGAAACCATGGCAAACCTATATGACTTTTTGCTGTGGTGCTGGGGCTTACACAATGATGAAAAGTGCCCAATGCGTGGTTTACCCGACATTTTAGTAATGGATAAAGGCTCAGCAAACACCGCTGGGGCTGTTATTCGCGCACTTGATGCACTGAGTGTTGATGTGATTGATCATGAAGTGGGCCGCGCTCGCGCGAAAGGCCAAGTAGAAAACGCGAACAACTTAGTTGAGAAGCTATTTGAATCACGTTTGATGTTTGAGCCTGTAAACAGCGTAGCAGAACTAAACGAACGTGTTATTGCATGGCAAAACGCATACAACGCCGACCAAATACCTAACTATTCAGCAAAACACAGCCGCCATGGTAAAGGCCGCTATGAGTTTTGGATGAAACGTATGGCACACGGCAAAGTACGTGACCTACCAAGCGAAGACATTTGTCGTTGGTTGCTGACTCATAAAGAAGAAACCCGCACGGTTAAACCAGACCTATCGATCACCTTTGTACACCCTACTGTTAAACGCAGCCAAAAATATGCGCTTGATGGTTTGGTTGGTATTTACAAAGGCCTAAAAGTACTTGTGCTACCTATGGCGCTCTCTGAGCGTGGCGAAATTTTAGTGTACTGCAAGTACCAAGGCGAGCAGCAAATACACACTGTTGCACCAATAGAAGTTGATGAAGCTGGCTTTGATATTACTGGGGCTGTGATTGGCGAACAAATTAAAGCGCCTAAAGACACCGCCATTGATACTGCTCGTAAACAAGCTGAGCGTGATGCTTACCCTGGCATGAGCGATGAGCAAATAGCAAAAGCCAAACGCGGCAAAAAAGCGGTGCCTTTTGGTGGTGCACTCGATGCGCATAGCCATTTAAACGAACTGCAAACACCGGACTTTATGCGTGTTCGTGGTGAGCAAGTTGATACAGGCCTGCAGCAACCAACTAACCGATTAAGCGGTGTTGCTTTACGCAAAGCCATTGTGGCCAAGCGCGGCACACCAATTACCCCCGAAGAAAAAACATACCTTGCTGATCGCAGTATCGAGGCAAGCCAATTACCTAGCTTACTTGACGAGCTAGCAACCTTAGACAAACCAAACCACTTAAACGTGGTTAATTTTACCCGTTAGGAGAACCACCATGGGATGCAGTAAAAAACATCAACTACGCAAAGCAGAGCGCGCACCGTTTAACGTTGTATCTGGCCGTACACGTACAGTGTACATGGTGCATGTAAAGCTTATTGATGCAAAGCGCTGGACTGAACTTGCCGACGAAAAAGGCCAGTACATTTTCAATGACGAAAAAGAACGCGACGAGTTTTTTGAGCGCGTACTCGCCACTTATCCAAACCAATACAGGAAGGTGGCCTAATGAAAGAACTAACCCTATCAACCAAGCAAATCATATCGATTTGTAATTTTGCAGGAATCCGTGTGCAAAACCCGATCTTTATTGGAACTGGTGCATTTACTAGTACTGCTGAAGCGGACTTCTTAGCAACTGAACACACCCTCACAGTTGATAAACAGGTGCAACTAGAAAACGGTGAGGTTTACCAAGGCTTGACTGTTCACTGCACTGAATATCCTGAAGAAGGTTATATGCCATTAGAAGAGGTTAATAGTCCGCATGAACGAACCTAATGAGCACAAAAAGAAGATCAGCCAAAAGACCTGGAAGATAAAACTAGGCCGCATGATGGCGAACCGCAATATCACTTACAAGCAGTTAGTGCAGTGGTTAGACCTACATGCTGATGTAAAAACCAGCGAAGCAACGCTGAACAAAATTGTGACTAAGTCTGAATTTCCTAAACGCGAAAAAACCCGCGAAGCAGTTAAACGCGGCCTTGAGCGCTATGCAATCGAGAATGGCTTAGTAACCGAAAGCAACGTTTACCAAATCTATTTGGATGATCCACACAGCAATGCAGTAACCACTGGCAGCCAGTGGAAGCATAGCAATAAAACCAGACGTCTGATCATTGGTCATGAAGATTCAATTAACGGGCACATTGTATTTGAAACACCGGAGGCAAAAATGCTTACACCACGAGCAAGACAACATTTTAAGGTTCTTAGCGACCCATGGGATAACGAGATTTACAGCATTGATCACGTTTACTTAGGCACACAGCAACGTTATGTAATTGAGTCAATTATCAACTGTGCAAAAGTTGGTACCTTAATGGCGATTGTCGGTGAGTGCGGCAGTGGTAAAACAGTGATGATGAACTTTACCATTGAAGAGATACGCGCAAAGCATCCGAACATTCGTGTTATTCGTCCAGCCCGTATCGATAAAAAGCAAATAGCGTCAAACACCATAAGTGAGGCTATTTGTCGTGAGCTGAACATTTCTAAGTTGCCACGTAGTAGCGAAGACCGTGATGCAATTATTCGTGAAGAACTAACGCGCAGCTGCAACGCTGGCAACCGTCACATTTTGCTTATTGATGAAGGCCACCGCTTAGATGAAGAAACCATTAAGCAATTAAAAGTGCTGTGGGAGCTAAGCGAAGGTTTCACTAAGTTAATTGGCATTTGCATCATCGGCCAAACCGAACTCGACAAAGTACTTAACTCAATGAACGTGCGCGAATTTGCATACCGTGTAAATAAGCTACAAGTGCCGCCACTTGGTACCGAGTTAAAAGAGTACATCGACCACAAACTTAAAGCCGCCAATCTGGTACCAGAAAAAGTGATAGAGCCTGCCGCTATCGAAAAGATGCAACAAGCACTACGTGGTATTCGCAAGTTTGGCCGCACAACAGGCCGACCGGATGAAATGGTTGATATGAGCTATCCACTCAACGTTAACACGCTAATGAAAAACCTAATGAACGAAGCCGCTGATGTAGGTGAAGAGCGTATTACGGCTGAGTTAGCTGAAGAATACGTGAGGGTTTAGTGATGGCCTATTTATCAATTACTGAGCTTAACAAAGCACTACTAAGCCAGTTAGAAACAGAGAAAGAACGTGCGAAGTACTTGCTTCAGTTTGAAGTGACTACCCGCATAACTATCGAGAACCTAACACCAAAAGCACAAGCTGTTATTGGTGATATTGGTTTGCCATTCACAGGCAATGACGCGCAACAAGTTATAAAAGATGCGCGTGCCTGGCTTCAAGAAAAAGCAGCTTGAGGAAGTAATCATGAATAGTGCAACAGCCCAAATTAGCACTCAACGTTTTACCCGTACTACCGCGCCAACAATTTATACCATTGCACAACTTACTGAGCTGGTTAATGGCGAGATTTTATCGGGCCGTAAGCAAGATGCGCTTAATACCTTAGCGCAATTGCAAGATGCGACCCACAAACTTGAAAACCAAATCCATAACATGAAGGATGAAAGCCATGGCTAAACAACCAAACCGCCGCGTAAATTCAGATGATATGCTGTCTGTATGCAGCTCAGAAGAACTCGAGCAAACAATTTTTCGGATTGGTCAATTGCAAACCGAACTAGAAATTGCCACAGCTCACACGAACCAAACTATTGAAGATGCCAAAGCGTCTTTAAAAGATAAAACAACGGCGATCAACAACGAAATTAAAGTACTGAGTAAATCAGCACAAATTTTCTTTACCGCAAACCAGCAAGACATAGTACCTGCAGGTAAAAAGTCGCGTGTATTTGATGTAGGCGAAATTGGCACTCGCACACCACCGTTATCAGTAACAGTGAAGAACGGCCAAGATGTAATTGACGCTCTTAAAAAGCTACAAGAACAACTTAAGCTATCAGATCTACTCAGCGTTAAAACATCCGTTAATAAGCCTGGCCTTATCAAGCACCGTGAAAAAATTAAAGATATTCCAGGCATAACATTTAACCAAAAAGAACAGTTCTTTATTAAACCTGTTCATGTGCCTATTGAGCACCTAACTGAAACGGAGCAACCAGCATGAGTACCGAAACATTTAGAGTGCGTGTGAATGGTTACCCTATGGTCACATCGCCATCATACAAAAAGGCTTTGAATAGCTTTAACAAAGCCAAAATCAATAATGCAGAATCAAAGGTTGAGTTTATTAAAGAGGAAACCTTAGCAGTGCATCAACCCATTAACCAATCTGCTTAACGATTAGCCGCCTTCGGGCGGCCTTGGAGGACCAATGAAAAAGTTAATTCAATTAATCCAAATTGCTAAGCGTGATCTGAATATGGAAGACGATGTTTATCGCGCCAACTTAAAAGCTTGGGCTGGTTGTGACAGCACCACGCAAATGGATAAAAAGCAGTTAGACAAAGTAATCAAAGGCATGGAAAAGCTCGGTTTTAAAAAGAAAAAACCTGTACGTCGTAAAGTAGACCAGGCATTACTTGATAAAGAGCCATTACTTAAAAAGCTAGGTCAAGTTTGGACAGTAATGAAAGCCCATAAGTTAATCGAGAACGGGAGTTACATTGCTCTTGAAAAGTGGGCTGCTAAGCAATCAAAAGGCTTAAATGATGGCAAAGAGATTGAGCGACTAGATTGGATGGTACCAATAGCCAACCAGTTAATTGAGCGCCTTAAACGCTACCACTTACGCTTAATGAAACAAGCAATGATGGTTAAAATCCCCGCTGTTTTACGCTACTACAAAGAGCTAAAAACAGATGAGCTTGATGAACCTAGCGAAATGTTTGCTATTCAAACCAAGTTACAAGCTAGCCGTTTAAATATGCCTATACACATGCAACGTGTTCGCTATTTAGAATTGCTACAAGCTTATGAAGACTGCAACGAGTTTATTCGCCGCTTTGGTAAGTCTTCAGATGACATAAAGGGAGTTAGTAATGCAAAAGCTCGCTAAATGCCCGCATTGTCGTGGTCTATTAGATATATCTGCAGTAGCTATTAATAAAGCATCTGACGAGCTGCTTTGCATTTATACAGCATTACCAGGTCAAGCAAGTGCTGCGCTTGCTAATTATGTTCAATTGTTTACGCCTGATAAGTCAGACCTATCGAGCGCTAGACAATTAAAAATTAGCAAAGATGTTATTGAGCTAACCAAAGAGTTTGATTTAGCAGTATTCACCCAGTCATTAAACATTACCGTTACGAGTATTCGTGATCATTGGCAACGCCATGGCTATCGACGTATGGGTGATGATCATGCCTACCTTAAAAAGGTGCTTGAGACTGAGCAGCAAAAATTTATTCAGAGCCACCCTAAGCAAACCGTTGTATCTGCTAACAAGTCAATCGAAGTAAGAACCGAACGACCAGAAACGTTAGAAGAGTCAACCCGCAAGTGGCAAGAGAATATAGCAAAATACCGGAGGTAACATGAGTGGCAAAGCGCAAACAGCTGAAACTCTATTAGTACTCCTTGACTCGATAGAACGTAAGCTTTTAGAGAATAAAGTCGATGAAGAACAAGCTACAAAATTGGCAACGTTAATAGTCGATGACTTTCGCCACCAGTGTGGTGGTATGAGTGTTTATATCCCTAAAGGTGTTGGGCTTGATGCCATACTTAAGCACAACCAAATTTACCAAGACTTTCGCGGTAATAATCACACAGAGCTTGCTAAGAAATATGGATATTCTGAACAACGCATCTATCAAATTGTTCGGGCCATACATGCAGCCGAATCAAAGCGCATACAACCTGAACTGTTCTAACCAACCAATTAGCCCCGCAAGGGGCTTTTTTATGGCAAAAATTAACCTAAATTTTCCCTGTTGTTTTTTTATTCAAGTGATAATTTACTTTAAATATCTTAAACTAAGTGCAGCTGTACAATATGTACAACTACATTAACTACAATAAATGGAACTATATATGTTTTTGTCAAAATCAAATTGGAAACCAACTTTAGCCATTGCATGTGCAGCTGTTCTTAGTGGATGCGCCTCCCCAGATTACAACTATATCCCAGTGTCGACTCAAATTAGTGAGCCTGCAATTGACAGTGTAAATATTGCGTATGTCGGCGATGTCATGCTTAGGCAGGGGAAATACTCAGAACATGATGCTATATATTTACCTTATAAAGTAGAAGTTAGTTGGGCGTATGACCTACATGCTGGCTATTACATTAAGAAGGGAGAAGATAAAGACACTGAAACCTACATGCCGAGTAATGACAATGAAGGTGGTATGGTAGATAAAGCGGCTATCGCAGATCCTTGGAGAGCAGTAATGGCTTATAAAGGCACACAAGAACTTTGTGTGATAACTGCATTTAACGCTGCTTCATGTACAGATAATGCAAACTTTGAGAGACGTAAAAAACCTATCTTGACGCATGACTCTTTTCAGCAGACATTAATTTATAGCGGTAAGGTTGGTAGTAAAGTAAACATCGGCTATCGTGAGTTTTCAAATAGTCACGCAAGACCTGCGTTTAATAACGATGTGGAATACGATCTAGACTCTTCAAAAGTGATTGGCTACAAAGGTGCCAGAATTGAGATCATCGAAGCAACAAACGAACATATAAAGTATAAGGTAATACAAAACTTCAATAAGGCTGCAATTTAGATTTTATTGGGTGGGCATTAGCAATATTGCCCGCCCCTCCAAACTTTCAATATTTGAAAGACTGTTTAAAATGTTATCCCACTAAATCCCAAGTCATCCCAGCCTATCCCGTATTTTTCGCGATTTTTATTATTTAGTTTTCTTAACTTGGATCAATTTGCGTTTGCTGTTGAGAAAAGTGCAGCACTTAGTGCTGTGCCTAATAGTAATTTTTTCATATTAATCATCCTTCAATGGTTTGATCATTCTAATTAAGGTTTTATCTTTATCGATAAAATGATGTTTTAGTGCCCCTAAAGCATGTAAAACAACCACAGCTATTAGCCCATACGCGGCATAAAAGTGAATTTTACCTGCAATATCTTCTTGGTTTGCGACCGACTCTGGTAATGCCGGTACAGCAAATAAATTAAATACTTCAATTGCACGGCCATCAGCCGTAGAAATTAAATAGCCCGATGTCACAATAACGATTAGAGCTAAATAAATCAGTTTATGTACTGAGTGAGCAACATGATTCATTGCCTTTGAGCTACCAGCAACAGGCTCAGGTTGAGTACCTAACAAGCGCCAACCAAAACGAAACAACAATAATGCCGCTAAGGTAATACCCACGCTTTTATGTAAATCCAAAGAGCCTTTGTACCATGCATCATAATAGGTTAACTCAACCATATACACGCCTAAGCCAAACAAACCAAACACCCCAAGTGCCATTAACCAGTGCACTAAGATGGCCACCCAGCCATAACTTGACTTTGAATTCTTTAACATACTCATTTCCTATGAGAATTACGAAACTAAGTACAGCTTAGCTTAGGATTTATATAATGAAAATAGCGTAAAACGAACAGCTTCTGTGCGTATATGCACACCCTTAGGCAAAGTTGAAAGGGGAAAGGGGAAAGTGGAAAGGAAAAAGACAGAAGGTGTTAGGTACTATACGGTAATTTGATATAGGCAATTTCGACTTTTTTCACCAAAAAAACAAAGCCAACTTCTGCTGGCTGTGGTTTCAAATCATTACCTCCAAGGGGAGTCAGAACGACCAATTCTCCAACCTGAGCAAGGGTTATATTCAATATATTCTGAATTAGGGCAGAAAACATGAAACATTTCGTCGTCCTCATCTGATAAACACAGAATTTCTACAAGAACAAAGTTATCAAAAGATAAAGTTACGTCGCCAACATCATTTTGAGATACAGCCCTAATTGAACCAAAACTGATAGTTTTAAGTTTTTCATCTAGCTCTTCATTTGTTTCAACGTCATCTAAACATGCACAAATTACCTGTTTATTTTTAATAACTCTCCAATTACTTGAATATGTTCCAATTTCCCATTCACGGTACTCTCCAGAACTAGCTTCGTTATCTTTTTTTCCAAAGCCTAAACTCAAGGATGTGCTATTACCAACTGCTTGGCGAACACAATACAAGTTAATAACTTCATTTATTTTATTTTCTATTACACTATTAATCATTATCCCCCCCAAAGATTTTAGCCTGCTTGTAACACACATTATGACAATTAATATAGAGATAACCTCACTATCTTAGACAATGGAATACACACTCTTTAGTAAAGTTTAATTGGGAGATATAAGTTAATTCTAAATCTAACTCAGCCGATTTCAAAAGAAGTGACACCAAAAATACGATTTAATGGCAAGCTCGGACATTCGCCGGTAAACATTCTGGCGGTTTCAAATGACACCTGCATGTTGTATTTCTGTGCCAAAGCGACAGCAGCTTGATTGATTTCTGGCGTATCAAGGAAAATAGCTTCAGATGCAGTCACTTTAGATTTTAAAGCAAGGAACAAAGATTCACCCACTTCTGGTGAGTCGGCAAATAAAGGGCCAATTTTAAAGCCGTTCTGACATTTGCGAATTACCCCGTATCCTGCCAATTCCCCATTGCTCATTACGCCCAAAGCGTCGCATTGGGGTTGGCTTAACCAGGCTTTAGTAAAGTTTGCCCTATTTACTGGGAAAAAAGCCTGTTCGTATGCGTCAATAATTTCGAATGGCACAGTGGCAAGATCAACAATATCTGAATTTTGCCGTGAATTACCACCACCGACTCCTGCAAAACGAATATTGCGATAGGCCAGGTTAAAACCAGACTTTTTATAGTTTTCTTGCTGTTCCACCACACCATCAAGGCCGATATTCAACCCTTCAAGGCGCTTTAACGCGGCATTCCAAATTTGTATTCCGTAACCTTTGCCTCGGTAATCAGGTTTAACAATGTAAAAGCCGATAAAGCCAAATGCATCGTGATAATTAATGGCAGAAATTGTAGCAATAGGCTCATCGCCAAGAAAACCAACCAGAAATCCTTCAGGATCAGCAGCAAAATAACACTCTGCATCATTAAGGCCTGGATTCCAGCCTTCTGCTGCAGCCCAATCAATCATGAGCTCGACTTCCTTCTTGGTCATGGTTTTGATTGTAAAGTGTTTACTTTGCATCTGCTTTCCTTAAAATTTCCGTTTGCTAATCAGTGAATTAAATAATACTAAAATCGCACTATCTAAGTAGATTGATTCAAATCTGAATCGCAAATTATGCGCATTCACAATTAATAATAGGCTCTAGCTTATTATGGTTATAAATATACAAACCAAAAGTATCAAACATATCTCTACCAAATTCCGAGGAAATATCCACGTAATTTTCTAGACCTTGATAGCTGTATAAAATAGCAACCTTGCCTTCGAAACCAAGAGGAACAGGCTTTCCTTTACCGACAACATTTGCGTTATCGCCATTGATACCATCCCACCCATATTTTTCTGGGTCAAAAATTAATTGCACAGAACCACAATTTAAACATTCAAGGTATATCGGAGGTAGAATGTTCACATTTTCTCGTTTGCGAAAGAAACCCTTAACTTCAACTTCTTTGTAGCCTAAAACAGAATAAGCATCGTGCCCGCATTTACAATGAACAGCTTTGCTCACAAATAGCTCATCAAGTTGAAGTTGTGGTAGCTCTAAACTCTTTAATACGAAATTCGAAAAACAATTTGGTGAGTGAGCTTTCAATTCTTCTAGTGTATTCATTTTCTCCCCTAGGAGCTAATGCCCTTAAAATACTCAAATCAAGCATTTTAGGTACTTTTTATCTTGTTTATTGAAATCTATTTTTTATTAGTTCACTACTTAGTCATTTTAATGATTTCTTGCACTACTCGGTGTTTAGTATTTTCAATAAACACCTGGGTAGATAGTTAGCAATTATATTTTACTTGCTGTTATTTCAATCCTGTACACTTCAACACCCTCAGTTCCAACCTCAATCGTTGCAGGTTCGTTAAGGTTTACCATTAACTTAGTTTCCTGAAATTTATTGTAAGAGCCATTTTCAAATTTATAGAGTGCTGATGTTAGTGTCACAATTTGCTCGTCCAATGTAGGGGTTACATCAAATTTAAGAATATCATCTGCAGTCACTGTTTGAGTTTTGTCTTCTTCAGTTTTAACAACGTGCGTTTTTACAAGTTGATTATTCAAATAAAGGTTAAGGTCTAATTGCAAATTTTCTGCAGCTGAGGCTCCAAATGCAACGAGAGATAACAGTAGCATTCCTAACTTTTTCATTATATTTTCCTTAATAGTAGGCTTACCCCAAAATGGGAAAAACCAACTTATCAGCTACTGAGTCTTGGTGCAATTGTTTAACACTTTGTAAGTTAAGTGATTTATTAGGATACAAAGCACACTTTAGTGATTATCTTGATTGGTGATGACCTACTTGCCATGAAGAAGTCACAGATTTTGAAACTTAAATCTAACCACTTAAAGCTTTAAACAGAAAAATTTTAGCTTCCAGCTATTCGCTTTCTTCCACTAAACCAACATATATCTGGCTATTGGCATCTACCTGAAAGCAGCTGATCAAGTTTTCTTTCACCAGTTCTAACATGGCGATAAAGGTAACTACAACACCACTTCTGCCCTCTTCTACCGTAAAAAGAGTACTAAAAGGCAACTGTGATTGGGCTTCTGAGAGCTTATCTAAGATTAAGCTCATACGTTCACGGGTCGATAAAGCCTCTGCGGTAATATGATGGTGCTCAAATGTTTTAGCTCGGGCCATAACGTCGCTTAGTGCAACTAACAAGTCTTTCATGTCAACGTCAGGTAACAGTAACTCACGCTCACCAAATTCTGGCACCATTGCTTCGGCTACAAAGATATCGCGGCCTTCGCGAGGAATTTCGTCAAGGTTTTCGGCAGCTTTTTTAAATTGTTCGTATTCCTGTAAACGTCTTACAAGCTCAGCTCGTGGGTCTTCTTCCTCTTCAAGCTCTTCATGTTTTGGTAGCAATAATCTTGATTTAATTTGTGCTAATAAAGCTGCCATGACAAGGTATTCACCAGCCAGTTCAAGCTGAAACTCACTCATCATTTCAACATAACTAACGTATTGCTCAGTAATGCTAAAAATAGAGAGCTCTAGCACATCTAGTTTATGTTTTTTGATTAAATACAGAAGTAAATCGAGAGGACCTTCAAAGGTTTCTAAAATGATCTCCAACGCATCGGGTGGAATATATAAATCTTCAGGTTTATCGACCACCGCTTTGCCATGCAAAAAAGCCAGTGGCAGCTTTTGCTGTACTGGCTCTTGTAAATTATCTGGCGCGTCAAGCTCTGGGCTAGTCAATGAAGTCTCTACTCAAATGGTTTAGTATCACCACAACCGACACGTAAGATTTCGATATCATCATCCGACAAGTCAATTACTGTGGTTGCCTGTTCAGGAAGATAACCACCATGAATAATTAAATCAACTTGCTTTTCAATGCGATCGCGAATTTCATCAGGATCAGCCTCGGTATATTGCTCACCCGGTAAAATTAAAGAGCACGACATCAACGGCTCACCTAATTCAGCCAATAAAGCACAGGTGATTGGGTGTTCGATAACACGAATACCAATGGTTTTTTTCTTTTCGTTTAATAAACGCTTTGGTACTTCTTTAGTGCCTTTAAAGATGAAAGTATAAGGCCCAGGGGTGTTATTTTTAATTAATCTGAATAACTGATTATCAACGCGAGCATAAGTAGATAGCTCTGATAAGTCGCGACATACCAAAGTAAAGTTATGGTGTTTTTCAATACCACGAATACGTTCGATGCGCTCTTTTGCTTGCTTATTACCAATGTTACAGCCAAGTGCATAACCCGAATCGGTTGGGTATACGATAACACCGCCCTGCTTGATAATATCAACCGCTTGGCTGATTAAGCGTGGTTGCGGATTATCTGGATGAATATGAAAAAACTGACTCATTACACGCTCCTATTGCCCTTCCCATGCTTGCCAAACCCCTTGGCAATCTTTTGGTAAGTATAAATTTTTACCTAACTCCAACCAACTGGTCGGAAAATGAAAATCTGACCCTTGTGACGCAAGTAAGCCATATTCACGACTCAGTTCACCTAAAAACTGGCGCTCACTGGGTGCTTGCTGTGGTTGTGCAACTTCCATCGCATCGCCACCTGCGTCTTTAAATTCAATAATTAACTTACGTAGCCATTTGTTAGACATTTGATAACGCCCAGGATGTGCAAGTACAGCAACTCCACCGGCTTGGTGAATGGCAGCAATTGCGGTTTGCATATCACACCAACTACTTGGTACATAGCCTGTTTTTCCTCGCCCTAAGTACTTTTTAAATACCCCCGGGAAGTTTTTAGCAACACCACGCTCAATCAGTGCACGGGCAAAATGCGCGCGTGTGATCTGGGCGTTTTCTGCAAATGTTTTTGCTTGGTCATAAATGCCTTCAAAACCATTTTTAGCAAGGCGACGACCTATCTCGGTTGCGCGCTCTTCACGCTTGGCTTGTTGCGCCTGTAACAATGACAACAGTGAGTCATTTTCATCATCAACATTTAAGCCAACAATATGAATTTCAAAGCTTTCCCATTTTGTTGATACTTCAACGCCAGCAATTAATTTAAGCGGTAAATTATCATCTGCAATAACTTGGCGAGCTGGTTTTATCGCACTTAACGTGTCGTGATCGGTAATTGCAAACACATCTATGTTTTTCTCAACCGCGCGGTGTAACAATTGCTCGACTGATAGCTGACCATCTGAGTATGTGGTGTGGCTATGTAAATCGTATTTTATCAAAGGGAAAGACTGCTTTACGTAAGTTCTTGAATCAATGATGTGAGTATAACAAAAATTTACTGCGAGGGCGTGATTATCTTTTTATGTTAGACATATAGCTGTGTGTACTAGTCACATAAATGGGCAATTTCGATAGGTAAATACACAACACGTATTAATATGTAAATTAATGCTTGACAGTATCGGCTCAGGTACGCTTTACTGTATGCACTTTCAGACACGTTAAATAAGAAACAACAATGAACAAAACAATTCAAATCACAATTTGGTGGTGGCACTCGTAACAAGCGGGTGACGAATTGTCGTGTCTAACGATTTCTAAACCCGCTCATGTAGCGGGTTTTTTTATATCTAAATTTTAAGGTTTTATAATGAATTACATAGCAACTCTTACACATCATTGGTGGTGGCGCCTGGCTTAGCGGGACGGTAAGGGTCTATCTAATTTATAGGCATCTTTATACGAACCCCGCCAAGCATCGCTTTGCGGGGTTTTGTTTTTTAAAGAGTTTTTGGGAATGAGGGAGAATGAGGTTTGATTTTTAGTCATATAACAACGACACCGGGTGAAGTAACCAGTATCACTCAAGTGCGCGACTACATAAGTAGCCCACTTGCGTTATACAGTTTACTCGATAAGCCTAATTCACTGCTGTTAGAGTCTGCTGAAATTGATTCTAAAGACAGTGTAAAAAGTCTAATTTTGGTTGACTCAGCGCTACGTATTGTTTGCCAAGGCAAACAGGTCACACTCACAGCACAGTCTAATAACGGCAAGCAATTACTGCCTTATTTACAAACTCATGTGCAAAACTGCTCTGCAGAGCTTGTAGAAGACACATTAACCTTAACCTACAACGAGATTGCCAGCGATATTGATGAAGCCAGTAAATTAGTAGCAGATAATGCATTTAGTGCGCTACGTAGCTGCATTAACAGTATTAAAAGCACCACAGACAACCCATTCTCTGTGTTCTTAGGCGGTGTGTTTGCCTACGACATGGTTGCTAATTTTGAAACTCTTTCTGATGTCCCTGACGGCGAAAACAGCTGCCCTGATTATGTTTTCTACCTCGCCGAAACGTTAGTTGTCATCGACCATCAAGCAAAAACAACCGAGCTAATTGGCAATGTGTTTAACGGCCCACAAGTTCATGCTAATTGTTTTGAGGTTGGTCAACAGTTAGAGCGTTTAAATACTGTTTGCGACAATGCACAAAGCTACCAAGGGCAAAAGCAAGCAGGCTCAAACCCAATCTCTGTGGATGTAAGCGACGAGCAATACTGCGAACATGTCATCAAGTTGAAAAAGAACATCGTTGATGGCGATATTTTCCAAGTTGTTCCGTCACGTACTTTTTCTCTCGCCTGCCCAGACTCACTTCATGCTTACAGCCAATTAAAACTACAAAACCCAAGCCCATATATGTTTTATATGCGCGATGCAGAATTTGTGTTATTTGGCGCATCGCCCGAGTCAGCCCTCAAATATTGTGTAGAGAGTAAACAAGTTGAGGTATACCCTATTGCCGGCACTCGCCCTCGTGGCAAGTTTGCTAACGGGCAAATTAATCCAGACCTAGACAGCCGCATTGAGCTTGAACTTCGCAACGACCAAAAAGAGCGTGCAGAGCACTTGATGCTAGTTGATTTAGCGCGAAATGATGTTGCCCGTATTAGCGTACCAGGCACACGTCACGCGAAAGAATTATTAAAAGTAGACCGCTACTCACAAGTGATGCACTTAGTTTCACGCGTTGTTGGCACTTTAAAGCCTGAACTCGATGCGCTGCATGCCTACCAAGCCTGTATGAACATGGGCACCTTAGTGGGCGCGCCTAAAGTTCGCGCCGCTGAATTAGTTCGTCAAACCGAACAAAAACGCCGTGGCAGCTATGGAGGTGCAGTGGGTTATTTAACTGGCGATGGCGCTATGGATAGCTGTATTGTTATTCGCTCTGCCTTTGTTAAAAACGGTACAGCCTATGTGCAAGCAGGTGCAGGTGTGGTGTTTGATTCAGATCCACAATCAGAAGCCAATGAAACCCGCGCTAAAGCACAAGCTGTGATCACTGCGATTCAATCGACTTACGAGGCACAATAATGACGACAACATCAGCCTATAAAATCTACTTTTTAGATAACTTTGATTCATTTAGTTATAACTTAGTCGATGAACTTTCTATGTTAGGGTGCCAGTTAGTGGTATACCGTAATAACATCAGTGCACAAAGCATCTTTGAGAAAATGTGCCAAGAGACAGTACCGGTGTTATTAGTGCTTTCACCCGGCCCTGGCGCGCCATCTGATGCGGGTTGTTTAATGGAACTCATTGAACTATGTAAAGGCCGCTTCCCGATGCTGGGTATCTGTTTAGGACAGCAAGCTCTAACACAAAGCTACGGCGGGGTTATTGGTCATGCAGGCGAAACTGTGCATGGCAAGTCATCAATTATTACGTTGACTGAGCACCCAGTATTCGCAGGTATGGGCGATAAAATGCCAGTTGCTCGTTATCATTCATTAATGGCAACTAAAGTCCCTGATGATGTTGAAGTAATTGCTTGTTATGAAAATATTCCAATGGCAATTTACCATCAACAAGATAATGCCCTTGGCTATCAGTTTCATCCTGAGTCAATTTTAACGCCAAATGGCGCATTGCTATTACAGCAAAGCATTGAATTTTTAACCGCACGCGTGCAGTAGAGGAATAACATGGAAGCAACAACTCAAACCCAGTTAAACCAATTATTAGCAAAGCAAGATTTATCGTTTTCGCAAGCAACTGCATTGTTTGATGCCATCATGAATGGCCAGCTTAATGATATTGAATTAACTGCTGCACTTATCGCCCTAAAACTAAAAGGCGAAACAAGTGATGAAATCGCCGGTGCGGCAGCATCAATGCGCGCCAATGCAGTGCCATTTAAAACCAGCAAAACCTTGCTTGCTGATAGCTGTGGTACCGGTGGCGATGGCTCAAACACCATTAATATTAGTACTACTGCTGCTATTGTAGCCGCCGCTGCGGGCATCAACATGGTCAAGCATGGTAATCGCAGTGTATCGAGTAATTCTGGCTCAGCGGATTTACTAAAAGCCTTGGGTATCAATATCGATATGAGCCCTGAGCAAGCGGCCTATTGTTTAGAAAATACGGGGTTTGCATTTTTATTCGCACCGCATTATCACAGTGGTGTACGCCATGCGATGGGCGTGCGAACAGCCCTTAAAAGCCGCACAATTTTTAATATTTTAGGGCCGCTGGCAAACCCTGCAGCCCCTGAGGTGCAATTGCTTGGTGTTTATAACCCTTCGCTGTGTTTACCAATGGCCGAAACCTTAAAAACCCTTGGCACAAAACGCGCCATGGTGGTTCACGGTGCAGGCACTGACGAAATTGCCTTGCACGGGACAACCAAAGTGGTTGAGCTAAATAACGGTGAACTGAGCGAATACACGCTAACAGCGAGCGATTTTGGTCTTGCAAACTATTCACTTGAACAACTTGCAGGCCAAGGGCCAGAATATAACGCAAAAGCAAGCTTAGCAATTTTACATGGTCAAGGTGAGATGGCGCATAACGCAGCCATTATAGCCAACGTTGCCGCCCTTCTTTATTTAACCGATAAAGCAAGTGATTTAAAAGCAGCCGCAGATCAAGTAAGCGAATTATTAGCATCAGGCAAAGCGATGGACACATTGAACGCAATTATTGAGGTAAGTCATGGCTAACGTGTTAGACAAAATTGTTGCCGACAAACGCATTGAATTAGAACAAAGAAAAGCACAGCGCCCGCTTGAGTCATTCATTGGCGATGTTGTGCCAACCAAGCGAGACTTTGAAGCGGCGTTAGCAGCAACAGGCACACAATTTATTTTAGAGTGTAAAAAGGCCTCACCGTCAAAAGGGCTTATTCGCGAACCATTCAATTTAGACGAAATTACATCTGTTTATAAAAAGTACGCAACCTGTATGAGCGTACTAACTGACGAAAAATATTTCCAAGGCAGCTATCAGTACCTTGAATACGTGCGCAGCCAAGTGGAGCAGCCACTTATTTGTAAAGACTTCTTTATTGATGAGTACCAAGTTTACTTAGCACGCTTATCTGGTGGTGATGCCATTTTATTAATGCTCTCAGTCCTTGATGACGAGCAATATTTAGCGCTTCACAAAGTGGCTGACTCTTTAAACATGTCGGTACTAACAGAAGTCAGTAATGAGCAAGAAGTAAGTCGTGCACTTGCACTTAATGCCAGCCTAATTGGTATTAATAACCGCGACCTTCGTGATTTAAGTACTGATCTTGCAACAACAGAGCGATTACGCCAGCTTATCCCAAATGACAAAGTGGTTATTTCAGAGTCGGGCATTTATACCCATAAAGATGTAAAACGCCTTGCGCCACTGTGCGATGGCTTTTTAATTGGCAGCTCACTAATGGCTGAGCGCGACTTAGAAGCCGCATGTCGTAAAGTCATTTTAGGTGAAAACAAAGTGTGCGGTTTAACTCGCTCACAAGATGCGATGGCAGCCTATGCCAGTGGTGCTGTGTATGGTGGCTTAATTTTTTATCCTAAATCGCCACGTTATGTCGATATCGACTGCGCCAAGCAAGTTACGCAAAGTGCCCCACTCGCGTATGTAGGTGTGTTTGTCAATGCACCGCTTGAACAAGTGGTCGATTATGCACAAAGCTTGAAACTAGCTGCAGTGCAATTACATGGCGATGAGAATAGCGAATATATTCAAAGCCTCAGAAAGCAATTACCGCTTGGCTGTGAAATTTGGAAAGCCCAAGCCGTTAAAGGTGAATTACCTAAACCGCTTGAAGGGGTTGACCGCCATTTATACGACACTTACAGCAAAAACCAAAAAGGCGGCACAGGCGAAGCATTTGATTGGTCAGTGCTAGAGACGGCAACGGTACCTTTTATGTTAGCCGGGGGTTTAAACCCAGAAAATATTCATGCAGCGCTTTATCGCGGTGCTAATGGCCTTGACCTAAATTCTGGCGTTGAAGCGTCAGCGGGCAAAAAGTGCCAAACAAAATTACAAAATGCGTTTTCGCATATCAGAAATTATTGAGGTTAGAATGCAAAATCCAGCTTATTTCGGTGAATTCGGTGGTATGTTTGTACCACAGCTGCTTGTGCCAGCACTCAAGCAACTAGAAGCAGAGTTTAATAAATCACAAAACGATCCAGCTTTTCAGGCTGAGTTTGAAAAACTATTAAATGAATACGCAGGTCGTCCTACGCCATTAACTCTGACACGTAACTTAGTTAAAAATCCTAAGGTAAAACTGTATTTAAAGCGTGAAGATTTACTCCATGGTGGTGCGCACAAAACCAACCAAGTACTTGGTCAGGCATTGCTCACCAAGCGTATGGGTAAAAAAGAAGTGATTGCAGAAACAGGTGCCGGCCAACACGGTGTTGCAACGGCCCTTGCGTGTGCCCTACTTGGCTTAAAATGCCGTGTTTACATGGGTGCAAAAGACGTTGAACGTCAGCAACCAAACGTATTTCGTATGAAACTAATGGGTGCAGAGGTTATTCCTGTCACAGCAGGCTCTGGTACTTTAAAAGACGCAGTAAACGAAGCACTGCGTGACTGGTCAGCAAATTATAAAGATGCTCACTATTTACTAGGCACTGCAGCAGGCCCTCACCCATTCCCAACCATGGTGCGTGAGTTCCAAAAAATGATTGGTGAAGAAGCAAAACAACAAGTGCTTAAAGCTGAAGGTCGCTTACCGGATGCGGTGCTGGCTTGTGTAGGTGGTGGTTCTAACGCCATTGGTATGTTCACAGACTTTATTGATGAGCCAAGCGTAAAACTAATTGGTGTAGAACCCGCTGGTAAAGGCTTAGATACCCATCAACACGGTGCTACGCTATGTAAAGGCACAAAAGGCATTTTACACGGTACCTATACTTATATTATGCAAAATGACGATGGCCAAATTGAAGAGTCTTATTCTGTATCAGCAGGTCTTGATTACCCAGCTGTAGGCCCACAGCATGCTCATTTGCATGAAACTGGCCGTGCAGAGTACGTTGGTATTAGCGATACTGAAGCGCTTGAAGCGTTCCAACTACTGGCTAAAAACGAAGGGATTATTCCAGCGCTTGAATCAAGCCATGCCCTTGCATACGCCCTTAAATATGCCGAACAACAAACCGAAGACACTATTTTAGTAGTAAACCTAAGTGGCCGAGGCGATAAAGATTTGGCTCACGTACACAGTGTTTTATCAGAAGGAGGCGCGCTATGAGCCAGACCAACCGTTACGGACAAATGTTCGCCACATTAAATGAAACGAATCAAGGTGCCTTTGTACCGTTTGTTACTATTGGTGATCCTAATAAAGCACTCAGTGTAGAAATCATTAAAAGCTTAATTGATGGCGGTGCTGATGCCCTTGAGCTTGGTATTCCGTTTTCAGATCCGATTGCAGATGGCCCGGTGATCCAAGCTGCCAACATTCGCGCGCTTGATGAAAACATTAATACCCAAGATTGCTTTGATATCATCAAACAAGTGCGCCAGTACAATGCCGATATTCCAATTGGCCTGTTATTGTATTCAAACCTTGTGTTTAAGCGTGGCCTTGAAAAGTTCTATCAAGATGCTAAAGAAGCAGGCGTTGATTCAATTTTAGTGGCTGACGTACCGCTGCATGAGTCAAAGCTATTTCGCCAAACAGCAATGAAAAATGGTATTGATCCAATTTTTATTGCAACACCGAATGCAGATGATGACACTCTTCGAGAATGTGCGTCATATGGTCGTGGTTATACATACCTTCTTTCACGCGCAGGTGTAACAGGTACAGAAACCAAAGCACAAATGCCAGCAGATTCATTAGTTAAAAAGCTAAAAGATTACCATGCTGCACCGGCATTATTAGGCTTTGGCGTATCAACACCGGAAGATGTTAAATCAGCACTCGATTCAGGGGCTGCTGGTGCGATTTCAGGCTCTGCGGTTGTTAAAATCATCGAGGCGAACCTTGATGACCAAGCAGCAATGCTAACTGGTTTAAAAGAGTTTGTAGCCAGTATGAAAGCCGCTACAAAGTAAGTTGTTTTATTACTTAAAAAAGGGCCTTAAAGGCCCTTTTATGTATCTACTCATTAATTTTTAATGGTGGCGGTGCACACCCTCTTTAATCTCTTCGATAAACTTACGATTAAAAGCCTCTAAGTCGGCTGGGCTTCGGCTTGTGACTATGCCATCATCAACACACACCTCTTGATCAACCCAATTTGCACCAGCATTGATTAAATCAGTTTTGATACTTGGGTATGACGTCACTTTGCGGTCGCGTAGTTTGTTAATTTCGGCTAGTAACCATGGGCCGTGGCAAATCGCGGCAATAGGTTTGTTTTTGCCTGCACTAAAAAAGCCATCAACAAAGGCTTTAGCTTCACTGTTTTGGCGTAAAGTATCTGGATTAAATAAACCGCCCGGTAGTAATAGAGCATCATATTCACTTGAATCTGTCTCACTGACTATGCGGTCAACGCTTACACGTTTTCCCCATTGATTTTCATCCCAACCAGTAATGTCATCTCTTTCAAGCGAAACAACTTCGACTTCAGCTCCTGCTTCAAGCAACGCACTGCGCGGTGATAGCAGCTCACTCTGCTCAAAACCATTTGTTGCTAATATCGCTACTTTCTTACCGTTTAGTTGGCTATTTAGATTTGACATGCTATCTCCTTATTTGTGAAAACTCACACTAATACAGCAGACACCATGCCAAATATAACCAACTGAAAATATTGCATTTATTGAAAATTCAAAGCGACACACCCTGTAAAAGCTACAAGACCTTTGCAAATCCTGCTTATAGGGCGTCTTTTAGGGCTTTTGCAGGTTTAAAAACAGGTTTGTTGGCGCCTTCAATTTCAATTTCTTCACCAGTTTGCGGGTTGCGCCCTTTTCGTGCAGGGTAATAACTCAAGGCAAACGTACCAAAGCCATTAATTTGCACTTGGTCACCCTCAGAAAGAGACTTTTCGATAGCATTTAACATGCTCGTTAAAGCTGCTTGTGTGTCTTTTTTTGTTAATTCGCTGTAGGCAGCCATTTGAGATACTAGTGCGGCTTTATTCATAAAAATGCTCCAAAATACGCCGCTTAATCATCTGAGGTTAAGCGGAAAAAGATAAGGTAAAACAACCTAAACGCAGGTTTAGGCCAGATTGGCTCGGGAGGCTAAGCTTTCAGGGCAACTAAGTCAACCTTGTATCTTGCGCAATAACTTGATACAACCCAGTATCTTTTTAAATTAGAGCATTTATAAATTTATGCATGCGATTATTGAATACATCCCGCTGATTTTATTTTTTGCGGTTTTCAAGTTAGTTGATATTTATTGGGCAACAGCCTTGCTGATGCTAACCACCTTAATTCAAGTTGCTTATTGTTATTTTAAAGATGGCAAAGTACCAACCCGTCACTGGGTGTTTTTTGCTATAGCGGTGGTATTAGGTACGCTGACCTTAGTATTCCACGACGAGCAGTTTGTAAAATGGAAAGCCACCATTGTTTATGCCATTTTCAGTGTCACTTTGTTAGTAAGCCGCTATGTGCTTGGCAAAAATCTTGTGAAAAAAGCACTTAGCTCAGTTTTAGAAAATGCCTCTGAAAGTAAACAAGAAATTGATGTACCAGAAGCACTATGGAATAAACTTAACCTGTTTTGGGTTGCAGTGACCGCAGGTATCTCTGCGCTAAATATCTACATTGCCTATAACTTCTCGCTCGATTTTTGGGTTAACTTTAAAGTGTTTGGTTTAATGGGTATTACCTTTGTTTGCGTGTTAGCAACGATCATTGCCCTTTTCAAATACTTACCTGAAGATGACGAAAAGAAAGATCCTAAGCGATCTTAATGTCATAAATCTGTCGTCTTAGCTTGTTAGCGTAAATAAAAAACACGCTGAGACGACATTGAACGCTAACCAATACCGCTGGTTTGAATTTACCCTCATATTTGTTTCTTTACCGCTATTAGGCTTTTTTCTGCGTGCCTATCTCGCGAACTGGCTTATTCCTGCACTTATTATTTTAATGACTGTTTGCGGCATGTTGCTGTTATCAGACCCCCATTTTAAGCGTTTTCGTTTAACTAGCCTTGGGCAATTTAGTGCGGTAAAACGTCGCTTATTTAGTTTTTTCTTTTTAGGAGCGCTATTCTCAGGGATGTTTTACGGCATCATGAATCAAGAAAACTGGTTTTCACTGCCAAGAAATTCATTTAACGATTGGCTAATGTTGTTATTGCTCTACCCCATTTTATCGGTGATGCCGCAAGAGCTTATTTTTAGAACCTACTTTTTTCACCGCTATAAACGGATTATGCCAAGTAAAACCGTGCGTATCATCGTCAGTGCATCGGTGTTTGCGTTGGCTCACATTGTCTATGCGAATGTACTCGCAGTACTGCTGGCATTTTTAGGTGGGCTGCTGTTTTCTTACACCTATGCGCAAAGCCGTTCTACCTTCGTGTGTGTTATAGAGCACAGCTTATGGGGGTTATGGATGTTTACGCTTGGCTTAGGTGATGTGCTTGATGCAGGGGCATTCTAGGGCTATAAAAAAGCCGCGCAAGTGCGCGGCTGAGTATTGAGCTGGCTTTTAAAATCCGAAAATACTAAATGCAAAAAACTTTGTTGCGACCGTATTTACAAAGATAAGTAATAAAATTGCCGGAATAAACGTTGATAGCGAAAAGTTCACATACTTCTCTGTAAAACTACCGATATAGCCTTCAGAGCCTTGGCTTAACTCTTCAGAAAGATTCGCTTTTTTCCAACGATACATAACGAATAAACACACCATTAAACCATTAAGAGGTAAAATCGTGTCGTAAAACACATCATAAACAATATCGAATAAGCTCTTATCCGCACCGCCGTAACTAACAAAATTTGTTAATGATTCAACCATACCAAACGACATTGTACACAGCACAGTTAAAACACCGGTTGATAGAGTTAAAATAGCTAACGCTTTTTTACGGCTAATGCCTTTGCGATCACTTAATGAAGCTGTCGGTACCTCAACAATCGATACAAGCGATGTAATTGCAGCAAAAAAGACTAATAAGAAGAATACAAACGCTACAACTGATGCACCCACGTAACCAATATCAGCTTGAAGCGCTAATAAAATTTTCGGTAAGTATACAAAAATCATCGACACTGATGAGTCAGATAACGTACTTGGATCTGTATTCGGGTTAAAACTAAAAATAGCCGGTAACACCATAAGACCCGCAATAAAGGCAACAAGAGAGTCTGTTACAGCAACCATTTTAGCACTGCCAACAATATCGTCTTTCTTAGAGATATAAGATGCATAGGTCATTAAAATACCCATACCCAGTGACAATGAGAAAAACGCTTGAGCTAATGCACCATTTAAAACGCTCGCATCCATTTTACTGAAATCAGGAACGATGTAGTACTTCACACCTGCCATGGCATTATCCAGTGTTAAAACGTAAACAACCAGCGCAGTGAGTAGTACAAATAAAGCTGGCATCATAAACTTAGCCGCTTTCTCGATACCTTCTTTTACACCACCAACCAGAATCAAGTTAACAATGATTGCAACAACGGCCATATAGCCAAACACTGTGTAGCTATTGATAAAAGTGCCAAAATTATCAGGCTGTGCCAAGGCATCTAGATTACCGAATGCAGTTTGCGATAAATAACCGAAAATCCATACGGTGATCACCATGTAAAAAACGGCAATCATAAACGGCGTTAATACCGCTAAAAAGCCAGCAAAGTTCCATTTTGGATCATTACCCGCTAAGATTTTGTATGAACCAAGCGGATCTTTCTGTGCTTTTCGGCCCATCGCCATTTCGGCCATCATCACAGGCAAACAGATAAAAATCACAAACAGTGCATAAACTAAAAGAAAAGCACCACCACCGTTTTTTGTAGCTGAAACAGGAAAACCTACTAAGTTTCCGATACCTACAGCAGAACCGGCTGCCGCTAAAATAAAACCGAGGCGGGAGCTAAAGTGCTCGCGTTTTTCGCTCATTTAAAAACCTTATTATTATTTTCTCAACCCAGCGACTCTACCAGTGTTACACCGCGTATTTCAAGCTTTATAAGTGAAAGCTATAAGCAAAGCTGTAAAGATTATTTAGCGACTGAACACATATGTATGACACAATAATCTCTCGTCTATTGGTAACAATATGCTACTATTTTCTAAAAATAACATTGAGAACTCACTATGCTGTATATGATTTATTCAACTGATGTTGAAAATAGTTTAGAAGCCCGTAAATCTGCACGCCCAGCTCACTTAGCTCGCCTTCAAGAGTTAGACGATCAAAATCGTTTATTCACAGCAGGCCCTCTTCCTGCAATTGATAGCGAAGACCCAGCTGAGGCTGGTTTTACAGGCTCATTAGTGGTCGCGCAATTTGATTCATTAGAAGCAGCACGCGAATGGGCAGCAAACGACCCTTATATTGCTGCAGGCGTTTATGACAACTCAGTAGTAAAACCATTTAAAAAGGTGTTTGGTTAAAGCCTGAACTCAACTGAATCAATAATTCAGTGTTTGTTCACGGCTTATTAACTAAGATCTGGCTATCAAATTACAGAATTTAACGTAATTACTTGAATTTTAGTTAATTGGTTAATTAAACTAAATGGGTCTGGTTTAGGAGTTCCCCGTCATGCGCACATTATTAGCCTTCAGTTTTAGTCTTTTATTTGCATTATCAAGCTTTCATGCTGATGCCAATAAAAACCAAGCACCTGAGGTGACTAAAAAGCAAGCTGTGATGATTGCCAAAAAGTCTGAAGATGGCCGAACCCTAAAAATCACAGAGCAAGACAAAGTATTTACCGTAAGAATTTTAAAAACGAACGGCCATGTGGTTGACGTCCATGTGAACAAAAAGACTGGCGAAGTGAAAAAGGATTAAGAATGCGAATTTTAGTTATTGAAGATGATTTACACTTAGCAGATAACCTTCGTAATGCTCTAGAAAAAGAGCGTTATAGCGTTGACCTTTGTCACGATGGTGAAGCTGGTTTATTCCACATTACTGAGTACCCGCTTGATATGGCGGTGGTAGATTTAGGCCTTCCAAAAGTAGACGGTATCGAATTAATTACCAAAGCTCGCGCTCAAGGCATTACCATCCCTATTTTGATTTTGACGGCGCGCGACCGTTGGCAAGATAAAGTAGAAGGCCTCGATGCAGGTGCTGATGATTACCTTACAAAACCGTTTCATGTTGAAGAGCTAATTGCCCGCTGTAATGCCCTTATCCGTAGAAGTGCAGGTAAAGCAAACCCAGAAATGACAGCTGGTCCTATCAAAATTCATACTCGCTCACAGCAAGTGTGGGTTAACGATAAAGAACTTAGCTTAACTGCATACGAATACAAAGTGTTAGAATACCTCATGGTTAACCCTCAAAAGGTAATTTCTAAATCTGAGCTAACAGAGCACATTTACGATCAAGACTTCGACCTTGATTCAAACGTAATCGAAGTATTCGTATTGCGTTTACGTAAAAAGCTTGACCCTGATGGCACCCTTAACCCAGTTGAAACATTACGCGGCCGTGGTTATAGGCTTAAAAGTCAGTGGTAGCATCGCAAATACCGCTTAAAGTAAGGCAAGGATTTATCCTTGTCTTTGTTTTATTAGTAGCCCTACCAATTCTGTTTTTCTCAATTGGTAAGGCTTATTACGCCTCTTTAGTCGAAGCGACCGAAAAAACCCTTGAAGCTCACTTATATTCATTAATCTCTGAAGTCGATTTCACTGAACGCGGCATTGTTATGCCAAGTACCATCTTAACTCCAGAGCTAAATAGATTAAACTCAGATACCTATGCGATGATTTATCGCGGCGACTTACCTGTTTGGTATTCTGAATCAGCCACCAACATCAACTTTATTCCTGATAACTTTGAAGCTCCAGCAGGCTCTGCTGACTTTCGCCGTGTTGAATACAACAATACCGTCTATTGGCAATTAACACTTACCGTTATTTTAGAAAACATTGACCAATCGGAGCATGCCCGTTTTATCTTATTAAAACGTAATGATGCTCTACTTAGGCTGATGGATGGCTTTAAACAAACACTGGTTAATTGGATGTATGTGATGGGAGTGGCCATTGCTGCGCTGATGGCAATTGGTTTTGTGTGGAGTGCAAGACCACTACAGCGTCTCGATAAAGAAATTAAAGCCATTGAATCGGGCGATAACCAGCAAATAAAAGGTCTTTACCCGGTTGAGTTGCAAACTATTAAAGCCGATTTAAACTTATTGCTTGAATCGCAGCAGCGCCAAAAAGAGCGTTACCGCGCATCATTAAGCGATCTTGCTCATGCATTAAAAACGCCATTGGCAGTGCTTAAGTCAAGCCCATTGGCCAATGATGCTGATGCACAAGAGCAATTGGATCGTATTAATGTGATGATCGAACATCAATTAAAACGTGCCGCTACGGGTGCCTCTGATACATGGAAAAAGCAAACCCATATTAAGCCGGTTATCGAGTCAATTTTAAGTGCAATGAGTAAAGTGTATCGCGATAAAGATATTATTTTCACTTCTGAGGTCAGTGAAAAAGATTATTTTTTAGGTGATAAAACAGATTTAATGGAACTGCTTGGTAATTTAATCGATAATGCTTGTAAAGCTTGCCGTTCGCAGGTCGATATAAAGGTTAAGCAAAATAAGCAATTAACTCTCAGCATTTGTGATGATGGACCAGGTGTCCCAGAGCAAAAACGTGAATCGCTACTAACCCGCGGCACCCGACTCGATACATATGAGAGTGGGCATGGTGTTGGTATGGCCATCGTATCAGATTTAGTAAACTCATATAATGGCACATTGACTATCCGAGATGCAGAAAAACTGGGTGGTGCTGAGTTTATATTAGAGTTTAATTATCATGATAAAAAATAAACAATTCACTATAACACTCACTTTGTGCGCTGCTCTTGTAACACTGGCATCACAGGCTTCACAAGCACCACATGATTGCCAGTTAGCAAGCAACAATACCGAAGAAACTAAGCGTTATATTCAATGTCTTGACCAAGTGATTAGCGATTTGCAACGCGATCAAAAAATGTGGGTAAATAAACTCACTATGGATATTGAAAAAATCAAAGAAGACACGGGAAATAGTCAATTACTGCCTATCTTTAAAAGAAGCTTAGTGAATCAAGAGCGCTATCTAGAAGACAGCTGTCGTTGGCGATACTTAAATGAAATGCCAAACGCAACCAAGGCAGCCATTACCTATAAGCTTTGTGAAATAAATATCCTTGGTAATCACTTAAATATTCTAAAACAACCTCTTAAATAAAAGGCGCGTTAGCGCCTTATTATTTAAATTTTGCTTAATCTAGCAAATTGCTATTGATCAATTGTTAACTCTTCACCGTTACCAAGTAAAGTTGCAAGCCACCGCCCTTCTTGGCTGGTTTCTAAAGCAATTTTTACTATCATGGTCAGTGGAACTGACAGCAACATACCTACTGTTCCCATCAACCAGCCCCAAAAAATTAACGATAAAAAAACCACCAGCGTTGATAAACCTAAGCCTTTGCCCATGAACTTTGGCTCGACGATATTACCCATCACTGTATTAATCACTAAATAGCCACCAGCAATGATCCCTGCAACTAGCGGCCCTTGCGTTATCAAAGCAAGTAATACAGGAGGTACCGCTGCAATGATAGAACCAATATTAGGAATGTAGTTAAGCATAAAAGCAACAACACCCCACAATACAAAATAATCAACGTCCAGTGCCCAAAGCATAAACCCAGCTAAAAGACCTGTAGCCAAGCTAACCATGGTCTTTATTGCGAGGTAAGAGTTTATTGACCCTAGAAAGCGATCAATTTGTTGCATTTTCATTTCTGGGTCATCGAGTGCTAAATGAATTTTTTTATTCAGCATCGGTCCTTCAAACAGCATAAACACCACGGTTAATATAATTAGGAACAGGTTGGCCATCACTCCCCCTAATCCCGTTAGCATATTCGTTGCAACATCGATCATTTTGCCCGGATCGAATAAAGAAATAATCTGCTCTTTATCAATCAAAATATTATAACTTGCAGCAACATTAACCACCCAAACAAACTCTTCTTTTAGTTGTGTTTTATACTCGGGTAGTTTTTCAGAGAAATCGGTCATCGATTGCCCAACTAAACCGGCAAGGCTAATCCCAACGCCAACAATAATGAGCATTACTAACACCACTGCAACGCCCTTGGGAATTTTATACCCGGCAAAAAAACGTATAAGGGGATTACATATAATGGCAATAAAGGCAGCCAAAACAAAAGGAATAACAATCACACTTGCAGCTTTTATACCTGCTAAAACAATCACTAAAGCCGCAAATATAACTAAACTCTTATTAACACCAGTCAGGCTCGACAAAATAAAATCCTTGTAAACTTTTTCCCATCAGTGTATGTCAAATAAGTAGTAAAAGAAAATCGAAAAACATCTGGCACAACAAATGCTCATAATTCATACAATTTGTGATATTATTGGCCAGTCGTATTGTAAAAGGAGCTAAGGATGGCGCATTTAACAGAACAAGAACTCTCATTTTTTAACCAACTCTTTGAAAATGCAGATGATGGCAGTGATGAAGTCACAAACACCAAAATGTCTGTAAAACTAAACTTACCCGATAAACTCAACGGATTATTAAAGAACGCTAAATTGACCTTACTTGCTGAAGTGGGTGTTTATCAATTATGGTTCCCGCTGGAGTTTGTTAATGATGAAAATGGCCAGGTTATTCCTCTACTCAGTGCTCCTGAGGTTATAGATACGAAAGGCATCGAGCGGAGTTGGCGAGCACCTCATCTAAACCTGCAAACTGACCACTACATTATTCTGTCACTATCAAGTACGGGAGTTTTGTTAAAACCAAAACAAAATAAGCCAGACTTTTCAAAAGAGCTGTTATTAGCATTTGAGCTGCCAAAAAAAGAGCGTATTGTTCTGTCTGCTAAACCTGTTCGTGTTACCAGCAATGGTATTGCAGCAAAAATTATTACGGTACACGAGGGCGAAATTGCTCTTCGTCAATACCTTTTCGATACTCATAAAAAGCAACATGCCCAGCTATACGAACATGCCAATATAAGCACTGACCTTATCTAGTTGCAGGTAATGCTAAGCTTCGATAAGCTTGGCATTTTGCACCTCAACACAACAAGGTATTTTTATGAGTTACCCAATCGGAACGCCTGGTAAGCCATGGACCGACGCCGACAAAAAAGCGTGGCTTGAATTACAATCAGTAAAACGCAGTTACCGTGAAGATGTTGTCTCACAACTTGATGCTCTGTCTACACTCTTTGAAATTGAGCAGTATGGTGCACTGAGCTATGACAGCGATAAATATCCTCTTTACATTTTAAAAAGCAAACAATGGCAAGCAGACAAACCAACTGTTTTAGTCACAGGTGGTGTACATGGTTACGAAACAAGCGGTGTGCATGGTGCATTAGCGTTTGCTAAAGTCAAGGCCATAGACTATTTTGCAGAATTTAATATCTTAGTGGCACCGTGTATCAGCCCTTGGGGTTATGAAACAATTAACCGCTGGAACCCTAATGCCACGGATCCAAATCGCTCATTCTATGCAGATAGTCCAGCTGAAGAGTCTGCCGCAATCATGCAATATTTAGCCGACAACGCTATTGCACCCTATGTGCATATTGACCTTCATGAAACAACTGATACTGACAATAGTGAATTTCGCCCTGCTCTGGCAGCACGTGATGCAACGACTCACGATAACTGGAACATTCCAGATGGCTTTTATCTTGTTGCTGATAGCGAACGTCCGCATGATGCATTTCAAACAGCGATTATAAAATCAGTTGAGAAAGTAACCCACATCGCACCAAGTGATGAGAATAACCAGTTGATTGGTGTACCACAAACTCAATTTGGCGTTATTAATTACCAAGCCAAAAAGCTGGGGTTATGTATGGGCTTAACCGATGCAGAATATGTCACAACAACAGAGGTTTACCCTGACAGCCCACAAGCAAATGATAAAATTTGTATTGATGCACAAGTAGCCTCAATTACTGGTGCTTTGAACTACATTGTTAACAAATAGTTAGCTATATTTTAAATTCAGAGCGACTTATTTATTCGCTCTGAATACAATTAAACAAATAAAAACCCCAACAAAATCCAATTAAAGAAAAAAATATGTTTTTTCTTTTTTACATACTAAATAACTAGACACATACATACAATTGTATAAAATTCGCGCTCTTTTTAATTCAAAAGGGAAGCAAATTGGAATTTAAGAATCACTATGGCAGTGTCAGTATCATCACTGATGGTCCAATTATTATTGGACAATTTTCTGGTAATATTAACGCACGTTTAGTCAATGACTTTGCAGTCGATTTAAAAAAGCATATTACTGCTTTAGCTGGAAAGCCGTGGGCATATATTAGTCATTCTACCCAATTACTTGCTACCACCCCTGATGCAGAACGTGGTTTTACCCAATTATTTCGTGCCCTGCAAGGCACAAACTGTGTAGCAACCGCTTATATGTTTAGCTCATCCATTGTGCTTAACCAAATGAAACGCATCATTGCGCAAGCGCAATCTCCGATTCAAATAATGGACTGTTTATTTGATGATTTAGACAGCGCTAAAGCTTATGTGCAAAAGCAGCTCGAATTTGCAAAGATGGCTTGTTAACTACAAGCCATTTTCACTTTTAGGTCAGGGTCAATCTCGGTAAAACTTAGTTTCTTTGGTAATTGCGATATCAGCATCTTCTAATGCTTGAATGTGAAAACTGATAGGCGTTACCTTTGATTTCAATTCATAGCCATCAGCAACCACAGTAACAGGCACACGCTTCATCTGACCCGCCTCAACTGTAATATTTTCGGGCACCTGTAAGCTTGCTTCTTCAATACCACTGATACCGATTGAATAGCTCAAGCTATGCTGTGTTTTGTTGATAATTGATAAGGTATATGGGTTTTCTACTAAGCCTTCAAAATTAACACGATACAGGGCATTACGGTCACGAATGACAGAGGCTTCAATAGCTGTACGCATTGCCATCCATACAACCATACCAATAACAAACAACGCCGTTAAACCACCATAGCCAAGCAGTTTTAGTCTAAATGGGTTGGTCGTTTTGCCTTCCATTTGTTTTTCAGAGGCGTACTTGATCAGGCCTTTTTGATAATTGAATTTTTCCATAGTGCTATCACACGCATCGATACATAAGCCGCAGTTTATGCATTCATACTGCAAGCCATTACGAATATCGATACCGGCCGGGCATACTTCCACACATAGGTTACAGTCTACGCAGTCACCTAAACCTAACTCTTTAGGATCGGCTTTACGTTTACGCGCACCACGAGACTCCCCTCGCGCTTGATCGTAGGTAACCACTAACGTGTCTTTATCAAACATCACTGATTGAAAACGTGAATAAGGGCATGCGACAGTACACATTTTTTCGCGTAGAAAGCCCGCATTACCATAGGTACAAAAAGCGAACAGGAATACCCAAAAGCTGACGATCCCAGACATTTCTAGGGTAAATAAACTCATGTAAAGAGACTTAGCAGGGATGAAATAAGCCATAAATGACATAGATGTAAGCAAAGAGATCACCAGCCAAGCTGCATGCTTAGTGATTTTCTTTTGCCATTTACTTACTGACCAATCAGCTTTATCAAGTTTAATGCGCTGGTTTCGGTTACCTTCGACTTTATGCTCGACCCAAGTAAACATCAGCATCCAAATTGTTTGTGGGCAAGTGTAACCACACCAAACACGCCCTAACCAATTAGTGACGAAGAACAAAGCAAACGCGCCAGTCATAAATAGCATGGCTAAGATCATAAAATCTTGTGGTAACAGCGTTAATCCAAACAGGGTAAATTTTTGGCTCGCTACATCGAGTAATACAGCTTGGCGACCATCATATGGGATCCATGGTATGGCGATAAACGTCAGCATCAGCACCCAGCCTAAGTAACGACGGATACGTTGAAAATGCCCTTTTTGCTCTCGAATATAAATTGGCCCTTCTTGGTTGTAGGGCTTGATGATTAAATCTTGTTCTTTAATATCAAATTTCATTTTGCTACTTACTTTTGTGTCGGTAATAGCCTGACAGAGCAACTATCAGGCCAACACAAATTAAAATGTAAATTACTGATATTAAATGATTAATTTAATTTTACCGCACCATCAATCGCGATATATCACGAAAGCGCGCGTTATTTCGCGAAACTGCGTTGTATACCTAACTTTTTCATTTTTGATCTAAGGGTACTCTCGGGAAGACCCAGCAAAGTTGCAGCGCCATTTTCACCTGATATTTGCCCGTTGCATCGCTTAAGTACCTCACAAATATGCTGCTTTTGTACAGCATCAAGGGAAACAACTTGCTCATTCGGTTGTTCGTTATTCAACGGCGCAGAGAGCTGTAATACAGTTTGCTTAGACAAAATAGCTTCACGCTCTAGGATATTTTGTAGTTCACGAATATTGCCTGGCCAATCATAATTAGCCAGTTTAGTGAGTGTAGCTTTGCTAAGCCCCTTTAACTGTTTACCTAAGCGCTTGTTAAGCTGTGTAATTATGTTTGCAGCAAGGAGTGGGATATCTTCTTTTCGCTCACGAAGCGCAGGCACACGAATAGGAAAGACATTTAAGCGATAGTACAAGTCCATTCTAAAGCTACCCTGCTCGACCATTTGCCACAAATTACGATTTGTTGCAGCCAGTACTCGAATATCGACTTTTAAGGTTTGACTGCCACCCACGCGCTCAAACTCTTGTTCTTGCAGCACGCGAAGTAATTTACTTTGTGCTTCTAATGGCAATTCTGCCACTTCATCTAAAAATAATGTGCCTTTATCGGCCAGTTCAAAACGCCCTTTTCTGCGCTCATTGGCCCCTGTAAACGCCCCTTTCTCATGGCCAAATAACTCAGACTCAATTAAGTTTGCAGAAAAAGCAGCACAATTAACCCTAATAAATGGTTGCTTAGCTCGGCTACTCAAACGATGTAAGTTTCGTGCCACCAGCTCTTTGCCTGTGCCGTTTTCACCTAAAATTAGAACAGTACTGTTAGTTTGGCTAACTAAAGTAATTTGTTCTAACATCGTTTGAAAAGAATGACTTTGCCCCACTAAACCTGAATCTTGCCAATCTTCGTTTAACTCTGAAATAAGATAAGCATTCTCAGCTTGTAGCTGTTCAGATAAGTGCTGGACTTGCGCTAAGGCATCACGCAATGCGACTTCTGTTTGCTGCTGTTTTGATACATCGCGAAAAATCGCGACTGCGCCAATTAAGGCCCCATTTTTATAAACGGGTGTAGAAGTATACTCAACAGCAAAATAGCTACCATCTTTACGCCAGAATACTTCATCGTTTACGTGGCGATGTTTACCATCGAACATAGTGCAATATATCTGACATTCATCTGCGGGATATGGTGAGCCGTCTTTACGAGTATGGTGATGATATTGATGTATTTTTTTACCAAGCAGTTCTTCAGCTTTCCAGCCAGTCATGCGCTCAGCAGCAGGATTTACAAAAACCGCATTGCCCGATAAGTCAAAGCCATAAATCCCTTCGCCAACTGCATTGAGCAATAGCGTGGGGTCGTTTAAAAATTCCTTGATCATAGCAGTCACTCAACTCGCGAAATATCACGAGTAATTATGACAAGGTTAAACTTGCTTAACAAGCAATTACAAAAAAAGCGGCTTAATGCCGCTTTAGATATTTTAATACTTTTATAAGGTAGGCACTAAGATAATTTCGCCCTGAGATACTTTCATATCTAATGGCAATTTACTCAGTAATGCTAACTTAGGATCGTTCATATTTAACTTATAGACAGGGTTAACAGCTAAAAATCCGTTGATCACTTGCATTGCCTGATCATCTAATAAGTTTAAGCTTCCCTTAAAACCTGCTGTATCGATTGTAGTATCAACCAGTTTTACATTACGTAAAAAGACCGCTTTTTTCTCGCTGTCATAAAATGGGCTACCTTCAATTTGCAGCTTCAAGCGTACTGGATATTTAAGCGCAAAGGCTTTAATAACAGCGCTTGAATCGGCTCCTAACACTACCACATCACGCTTATCTGGGCCTACATTTACACTTAGGTCATTTACCGCAAAATCAACAGGTAAGCCCATTAATTTAATTTGCTCACTCAATTTTGGTAATTGATCAGCAAGGGCTGCTTCAATTTCTGAATTGGTAAACGAGTACACAGACATACCTTGATTTGTACTTTTACATGCACCTAAAAATAAGCAGGTAAGTAATAATAAAATTCTCATTGTTTCCCTCAAAAAACACGGAAAAAAACCGCTATAAAAAGCGGTTTTATTCGTTAAATTGCAAATATTGCTTTAAGCCTTGCTAGTGTGTCAGCAGAAACTGAACCCTCACTGACTGCAAGTAATTGCTTTAAGTAATAATAAACATCGGCTTTTTCACCACGGTGTTTATCATCTAACATCGCAACTTGTTCTGTCATACGTAACTGACTATCAGCAGACTCAACACCTGCAAGAATCTCGATACGTGTTAAGAGCTGCTCAGCAGTTAAGCTAGTCGTTAATGAAGCTTGGAATTGCGGCGGAAGCTCACTGCTGTTCTCAAGAGCTGCAAACAAAGCCGTTAACTTAGACTGCTCTGCTTGCTTACTAATAACCTTCGTTTTTTCGCTAATTGCTGACTCTAACTGAGCCACTCGAGCAGACAACGCTTTTGAGTACTCAAGTCCTGCCAATTTCACAGTTAAATCTTTAAGCTGTGCAAGATGCACTACACTCTCAAGGGCAGTTTCAAGTTCAGTTAACTGCTCAGCTACAACTTCATCATTTTGCTGTTGTACTTGTTTTTGCTGTTCAAACTCAGCACTACGCTTGGCAAATGTGTCGTCGTTAACACGTCTGAATTGTTGCCATAAGGTGTTTTCAGCTTTCATTCCCGCAAAGCCAATTTTTTGCCAAGTTTGTTGCAATGCTTTGAGCTCTTGACACGCAGAAGCCAAGTCATCACTTTGAGATAACAGTGTTGCTTGTTCTACAAGTGCGGCTTTTTGCTCAGCATTTGTTTTATGAAACGCAACTAATTGGCCTTGTACTTGTGATTGCGCAGCTTTGAATTGCGCTTGTAGTTCACGGTATGTTTTAGGGTCAACATTACCCGCAGAACGCCATGCTTTAACAACACGGTTAAACTTACTTTCAAACTGTTTCCAATCAAATTCACCAGATTCAGTATCAAGTTCATTGAGTTGCTGCATTTGCGCAATAATATCAACACGCTGTGCTTTAGCTTGCTCACGTTGCTGCTCTTGCTCTGCAAAATACTCGCGACATGGGGCAAACAATAGTTCAATCTGTTGATCGAATAACTCACCTTGCTGTTTCTCTGCATCCGTATCTAAACGACCTAATTCATTCCAACGACGACGTAACTGTTTAACTTGTTCAGCACGTTGTTTAGGGTCTGTACACTCGATTGCAGCAAGTTCATTGACTTCAGCAAGTAATGCATCACGCTTTGGCGCTGATGCATATTTTTGCCAATCTTTTGCTTCTGCTAATTGGGCTTCTAAATCGGCTTTTAGACTATTTAAAGGCTGTTTATAGTAATCTGTAAGTGTGTCGTATAACTCTTCAAAGCCTTTAAACACACCAAACGCTACATTGAAACGGCCTTGTTCAATCAAACGCTTCACATCACGGGCTTTGCGTTTTGCTGTTTGTTGATTCTTTTCAAACTTATTTGTCAGCGGTGCCATTGCTTGCTGCCAGCTGTTTACTGCTTCAGCTAAATTTGCTTTAAAGCGACCTTGTAAACGACTCGGAATACTTGCTAGTTTTTTGCGAGCCACTTTTTGCTGTTGTTCAAACTGCTGTTTTAAGCCATCAAACTCATTTTCGTCTTCAGTCGTGGTAATCGCTTTTAAGGCATCAAACGCAGCTTTAAACTCTGCAATCGCGGTAACAAGTTGTGGTAATTGCTCAACTTGCTTAAATAGATTTGACAAGTGCTGTTTAACATCACGGACATTTTGATTATCAACTAAGTTTGCTTCAGCCAAGGTATCTTTTGCTTCTGCCACTTTAGCCTCAAGCCAATCTTGCTGAATTTGCTCTGGCGTTTCTAAACCTAATTGCAATGCGTTTTCAACTTCTTCGCCAATAGCTTCAAGGGTTGCAAGGGCTAGTACCTGACGCTGTTGCTCAGCTAATGCTTGCTGCATTGCTTCATGCTCTTTGCTTAGTGTTGCAATGTGAGCTTCAAGCTTTTGGGTAATCGTAGAGTATTTTTTATCAAGGACGCTTACTTGCTCATCACTGAGCCATTTTAACTCGATTGCTTGCCACTGTTGTAATAGCTCAGCATGTTGCAGCGATACTAGCTGAAAATCATTTTTATCACGAAGCGCATTCAATTTCGCCAATATAACGCGAGTATCAGCTTCGACTTTTGCAGGCATTTCTACTGCTAAACGCTCATTCTCAAGATGAGCCGCAAGTTGTGTATGCGCTTCACCTTTTGCATGTTTTAGTAGTGGCTTGGCAAGTTGGTGGTTAATGACAAGCTCAACAAGTTGCAATTGTAGCTCTTCGCGGCCTTCTTTAAAGGCTTTATCAATTAGGCTTGGGTTTGCTAAACGCTTTAATAATTTAACACGAACTTGAATTTCTTTTTCTGCAAATGCTAGCTTTTCAAGGGTTTTCACTGGCGCATAACGCTCTATAAACTCGTTTTTAATACTCGCGTCAAGTTTGCTATCAGTATTCAAAACCGCTTGATTAATGTGCTGCTCTGCAATTTCTTTAAGTGCTTGGTCTTGCTTGTATACTTGCCACCATAAAACAAGATCGTTCACTTTATTCAAGGCTTTTTTACGGATCTCAGCGGAGCTATCTTCAAGGGCAATACTATTTAAGATGCTAAGATCACGTTCTGTATCAAGGCGTTCAACTGCTGCTAAACGAACCTGACTTTTAGGGTGTTTCCATTTTGGAGTAAACAGGTGTTTAAAGATCATTTTCACTAAACCTAGCTATTTCATTTTCTGATGCGAATTCTTTTTGCAATTGAGCTTTACTCTTTTGCACCATTTCACCATTTGCGCCAATGGTAAACTGCTCATTGGTTTGCGAAACTTTAGCTTGGTAAAGCATCACGAGTTGAACTGTTTGTTGTTTTTGCTCTTCTGATAATGGAGTGCCATCAGGCCATTTACCTGTAGACGCACCATACTGAAGACGTTCAAATACTTCCGGGGTGATATTTTTAACAATATGATCAATATTCATGCTACTTTTTCTTTTTTAAAACAACTAAATAGATACGGCACACTATATACCATACAAAACCTACTGCCATTGCTGTCGAATAGGCATACCACTCAATAGACTCTGTTTCTGGATGCATAAAGTAATAACAGAAAAAGCCACCTAAAAATAATATCAGTGCGAGGAAAGACTGATTCATAAACTTTTGCTGTCTACGAATACGCGTTTCTTTTTGCATTTGCTGCAACTGCTCATTGCTTAGATCGGTGACTTGGCATTCACAATGCGGGCATTGTTTATGTTTGTCAGATATTGATTTTGCACATTGCGGGCAACTAATAATCGCCATATCTTTCTCCATACTACGCATAAAAAAGGCGCCTTTAGGCGCCCTTTATTGTACTTGTTTTATGAGTCGATGTCTTATTTGAATTTCATTCATTTGTGAAGATTCGAAAACCTGTACAACTAAATTCACGACAAATACTCAAAAAGCTGATTTATTGTTTCTGTTTCGCCTTTTCAGCTAGACGCTTTTCCCAGAAAGTCGCATTTTTAATGCCTAATTTAACTGGGTCAAAGGTGATTTCACCACCCGCTTTCTTTTGGTCTTCATAATCTCGTAGACAATTAAGAGCAGGTTTGGCAACAAAGAAAATAGCTAAAATACCCACGATGTTGATCCACGCCATTAAGCCAACACCAATATCACCGATATTCCAGATATAGCCTGAGCTATTTACCATACCGTAAGCCACCATAAACATAATGACGAACTTCACAACAACCAGTGGAATATTACCTTTAAAATAACGGTTTAAATAAGCAACGTTAGTTTCAGCAATATAGTAATAAGCAAGAATGGTTGTAAATGCAAAGAAGAATAAAGCAATACCAACAAACGCTTCACCAAAACCGCCAAATACACTAAACAGTGCCATCTGAGTAAAGGCTGCTGAGCCTACTTCAGTTGCAGCATCAACATTTTGTACAATAAATTGACCCGCAGGTAACTCACCCACAATATTGTATTGTTTAGTGATTAGAATCATTAGCGCTGTTGCTGTACAAACGAAAATAGTATCAACATAAACAGAGAATGCTTGCACTAAGCCTTGTTGAGCTGGGTGGTCTACTTCAGCTGCAGATGCTGCATGCGGACCCGTACCTTGGCCTGCTTCGTTTGAATAGATACCACGTTTAACACCCCAACCAATCGCAGCACCAAAACCTGCTTGCGCAGTGAATGCATCAGATAAGATCATTGAGAAAATGCCTGGCACTTTATCTAAGTTTAAGAACACCACGATTAAAGCTAACACGATGTAACCTAGCGCCATAAATGGCACCACAATTTGTGTGAAGTTTGCGATACGTTTAATGCCACCGAAGATGATAAACGCAAGTACAATTAAAATGATTGCAAGGGCAACTAGCTTAAAGCTACCTACTTCACCAAAGCTGGTGCTAACCAATGTGCCTTCACCGAAGACTTGTGTGAATGCATTACCCACTGCGTTTGCTTGTACGCCAGGTAAGAAAACACCACAAGCAATAATAGCGGATAGAGCAAATAACACTGCAAGCCACTTTTGTTGTAAACATCTGTCGAAGTAATAAGCAGGGCCACCTCGATACTGACCATCTTCTTCTGACTTATAAATTTGACCTAGCGTTGATTCTGCATATGCAGTACTTGCGCCTAAAAATGCGACAATCCACATCCAAAAAATCGCGCCTGGACCACCAAAGCCGATCGCAGCAGCAACCCCGGCAATATTACCAACACCAACACGGCCCGATAATGAAACAGCCAGAGCTTGGAATGATGAAATTCCTGTATCTGAGTTATTAGAACTTAGCAATAACTTACACATTTCTTTGAAATGTCGAACTTGCGCGAAACGGGTTAAAACGGAATAAAACAGGCCTGCACCTAGACATAAGTAAATGAGTGCACTACTCCAAATTACGTCATTGACGGCGCTTACAAAAGCTTCCATGGATATCCTCTATAATTATATTTTTTATTGATAGTTACGATGCTCTGCGTTAGCGAATGAGAATGCGCGACATAATGATCTGAGAATTAATCAAAAATAATCATCTCTCAGCTAGATGTACTGAATATTAACTTAAACAACCTAACTTTGTTAACAGTTAATTTTCAATATGACAAATGTGCTTTGTATTAGTCAACCAAAAAAAACGGGCATCAATCTGATTGATACCCGTAAAATTTGCTTAATGTTGTTATCTTAATTTATCAACAACGTTAACAATAGCCGCTAACGTATCTTGACCAAACTGATATGAACGACGGTCAGACCAGCCGTAATCAGGATCTGGTAAATCATCGTTATCTTTAAATGGCATTTCTACCGTATACGCTAATGCATTAAACTCATGCGCTACAGCTGAAGAACCTACCGTTAGATTAGCCTGACCAGGCTCATCTTTTGGATAACCGTGTTCGTCTTGGAACTCAGGCGTTACAGTTAAAAGCGCAGCTTTAAAGCAATCTTCTAACTCTTTTAAACGATCATCGTAACCCGGAATACCTTCGCTACCCGCAACAAAGTTATAAGGAATCGCTTCGTCGCCATGAATATCTAAGTGCATATCAAGGCCCGTTTCACGCATTTTGTTAAGCACTAAAAATACTTCAGGGCTATTTTCCATGCTTGGTGTTTGCCATTCACGGTTCAAGTTAACGCCCTTAGCGTTAGTACGTAAGTGACCACGCACACTGCCATCAGGGTTCATGTTTGGCACAATATAGAATACTGCTTTAGATAATAGTGCCGCTGCATGTGGGTCTTCGTCATCAAGTAATTTATGAAGTAAACCTTCAACATACCACTCAGCCATTGTTTCACCCGGGTGCTGACGTGCCGTGATCCAGATTTTTTTCTTTTCACTGCTAGGAATACCGACACGTAATACACTCATGTCACGACCATCAAGTGTTTCACCTAAAGTTTCTAGTTCACACGCATGCTGGCTTTGTGCCCATGCTAATAAATCAAGGTGACGGTCATAGCTATATGGTGCGAAATAAGCAAAATACATGCTGCTGCACTCAGGCTCAACTTCAAATGATAATGTACCGTTTGCATATTCAGATGGAACACGGAACCAAGTTTGACGATCGTATGATGCAACCGCATGATAACCATCCCAGCCATCAGGATACGCTGAGTTTTCTAGGTTATTAATGTGTAATTTATGGTTTTGAAACGCGGTTGTTTCAAGACGAAAGTGAAACCACTGGAAAAAATCAGACTGATTGTCTTTATTAATTTCTAATTGAATATTCAGTGGATCAACGGCTTCAATAACCTTGATATTACCACTATCAAAATTGCTGGTGATTTTCATTCTATAAACCTATTGGTTAAAAATAATTCTTAGCTATTCGTTTGTAAGTTAAGAATTAAGTCAACGCCCTATCGTTAGAACGTTTCGTTAGTAATATGGTGTAGACCCTTAACAGCCTACCACATGCTGAAAATTTGCAAAAACTTTCACGACTAAAAAAGCCAGCATAATGCTGGCTTCTAGATTCTTTATAGCTTAGGTATTAGCGAGGTAAACTTGGGAAAGTTACTTCAGCCATATCACGCATACAACGTACTACCTGACAGCTATAACCAAACTCATTATCGTACCAAACATAAAGAACAACACGGTTGTCATCTACGATAGTCGCTTGTGAGTCAACAACACCAGCGTAACGGCTACCCACTAAGTCAGTAGATACGATTTCTGTAGACGCTGTGTAATCGATTTGGTCACGAAGGTCTGAGTAAAGTGCTGTTTCACGTAAGAACGCATTTAGCTCTTCAACTGTAGTGCCTTTTTCAAGGTTTAAGTTCAAGATTGCCATTGATACGTTTGGTGTAGGAACACGGATAGCGTTACCTGTAAGTTTACCTTCAAGCTCAGGTAAAGCTTTAGAAACCGCTTTTGCAGCACCCGTAGACGTGATAACCATGTTAAGTGCAGCAGCACGACCACGGCGTTCAGCTTTGTGGTAGTTATCAATTAAGTTTTGGTCATTGGTATACGAGTGAACAGTTTCAACGTGACCATTCTTGATACCGAACTTATCGTTAAGCGCTTTTAACGTTGGGGTAATAGCATTGGTTGTACAGCTTGCTGCACAGACAATTTTATCTTCAGGTTTGATATCTTGGTTATTTACACCGTAAACGATGTTCTTGATGTTGCCTTTAGCTGGTGCAGTTAATAATACTTTTGCTGCGCCTTTTGCTTCTAAGTGCTGACCAAGGCCTGCTTCGTCTTTCCAGATACCTGTGTTATCAACAACAAGTGCATTCTCGATGCCGTAAGCTGTGTAATCAACTTCACTTGGTGAGTTAGCGTAGATAACTTGAATGTAGCTACCGTTAGCTTTAATTGCATTACGCTCTTTATCAATTGTGATTGAGCCATTGAATGGACCGTGGATAGAGTCACGACGAAGTAAGCTTGCACGCTTTTCTAGGTCGCCGTCTTTACCGCCACGCACAACGATTGCACGTAAACGTAGGTCTGCATAAGGACCTGACTTTTCGATTAATAGACGCGCTAATAAACGACCAATACGACCAAAACCGTACAACACAACATCACGTGGTTCTTTACGCTCTGAGTTTGCGATTTCTGCAAGTTCGTCAGTTAAGTACTCTTCAACTGAACGACCTTTTGCAGCATCGTTAAACAAATAACCATACGCTAGTTTACCAATATCGATACGTGCAGAATTTAAATCCATTTTGCTAATTGCTTCTAAGAAAGGGAAGCTTTCACGTAAACGTAGTTTTGTACCTTCAAACTGAGCAACTGTTTTGTGCGCTTTGATGATATCGATTGTACTGGCATTAACGAGAGGACGGCCATATACAGCGATTTCGATACCACGATTACGGTAAAGTCTACCAATGATTGGTTGCATACTTTCTGCGTAATCTTGACGTTCTTGCCAGCTGCTTGTGTATTCTAACTCGTGAGATGAGGTCATTTTTTTTACCTAATTAAACAATTTTGAACGGATAGCCTTTGAAAATGTGTTGTGATTTGAGAGCAACACATCTTAGGCACGGCTATTCTAATTTAAACTCAAATGATTCTCCACTGTTACAGAACAATTCATTGCGCTAGAATAAAGTCGTAATTATTAAGTCGAGGTTAAGGAATGTTATTAAGAGCAAGCGTGTTGCTTGGTTTATTGGCGTTAACGGGGTGTGAAGATCCGCTTACACTGGCAAAGGTATGCGAAGAGACTCCTGGCTTTTGCAGTGATTTAAATAAAGACAGTCACTGTAAAGAGCAACGTGCCGAGGTCATCATTCAGCGATATGTTGAATATAAGTCACCAACAGACGAAAACAAATACCAGTTATTAAAAGATTTCGAGAAATACGATCAGTGTGTATCGCTCGCTGCCAAAATTGAGCATATAAAACTAAAAGAAAAAACGACGTCTCGTGTTGAAGGTCATTTAACCAGTATTAAAGAGATGACACGTATCTTCCAAGATACAAAAGACACAAACCATCCAGGTTTGTTGTATTACCATTGGTCACGTAATAACGATCAATCAGCGTTAACGAAACTTCTCGCCCTTGAAGAAAAACAAGATAAGCGCGTAACTGAAGATGCAGAAATGCAGTTTTTCTTAGCAAGCTACTACGTTAAGTTTGATGATGAAAAAACCATAGACTTGCTTTACAAAACGCTAGAACTGAATAAAGCAGGTGAAACACCCAACCCTGAAATCTACCCTACTCTTGTGAGCTTATTCTACAAACATGAAAAGTATAAGCATGCCTACACCTTTGCACGTGTAGCACAATTATCTGGGTATGAAGATGTCGATATTTTACCTATCGAGCATCAACTCGCTGCCGCAGGTAAAAGCCTGGACAGCTTAGATGATTTAGCGCAAAAAACCTACGATAGCATCCAAGCGGGTAGCTTCGTATCACCACGCGGGTTTTAATAAATTCGCTAGTGCAGTGCTTAGACAAATAAAAAAGGCAGCTAACGCTGCCTTTTCTTATTTTGCTTTGCTTGTGCCAACTTCTACACGAGTTTTTAGCTTTTGACCTGGTCTAAAAGTCACTACTCGGCGTGCCGAAATAGGGATGTCTTCACCTGTTTTCGGATTGCGACCTGGACGTTCTTTCTTATCTCGAAGATCAAAGTTACCAAATCCAGAGAGCTTTACTTGCTCGCCTTTTTCTAGCGCTGAGCGGATTTCTTCAAAAAACGCTTCAACTAAATCTTTGGCATCTTTTTTATTGATCCCGAGTTTTTCAAATAGGTGTTCAGCTATGTCGGCTTTAGTAAGCGCCATATCTAGTCCCTCAACGATGCGTTAAATTGTTCGGCCAATGCGGCCACCACATTATCAACTACTTGATTGATATCTTTCTCTTCGAGCGTTCTATCAACCGCTTGCAGTGTTAGAGCAATCGCCAAACTCTTATAATTTGGCTCAATACCTTTGCCCTTATACACATCGAATAAGTTTAGGTCAACCAATTGATTTCCGCCAACTTTTTCTATTACATTTAAAATATCACCAGATTTTACGTGATCTTTCACTAAAATCGCGATATCACGGCGGTTTGACGGGAATTTCGAGACCGTTACCGCTTCTGGTAATTTTCTTTTTTCAAGGGCTGACATTTCGATTTCAAATACAAAGGCTGTGTTATTGATATCTAGTAACTTTTGCACTTGTGGGTGCACAGCACCAAAAAATCCTACTTTTTTACCATCAACATAAATAACTGCTGATTGACCTGGGTGTAAGCCATCAGACTGCTCTGCTTTTATCTCAAAACGTGCAATATCGTTGCTAATTGCTAAAAGTGCTTCAACATCGCCTTTTAAGTCATAAAAATCAACGCTACGCTTTTCTTGAACCCAATGTTCGCCGTGTGCAAGTCCAGAGATTACACCACCAATCACAGCAACTTGGTTTACGCCGTTTTCAGCATTCTCGTCACGTAAGAATTTTAAGCCATGCTCAAATAAACGTACACGTGGTTGTTGACGGTTTTGGTTGTACACTAACGATGCTAATAGACCCGGCATTAAGCTCACACGCATTGCTGACATTTCAACTGAAATTGGGTGTGGTAATACAAGCGCATCACATTGTGGATGTAAAATTGCTTGTGCTTTTGGATCAACGAAGCTGTAGGTAATTGCTTCTTGGTAACCACGTGTTACAAGCGTATTGCGGAATTTAGTTACCGCAACATGTGACTCGTCATGGTTAGTCATTTTTAATTTAGCTGTTGGTGCAACGTTTGGAATGCTGTTATAGCCGTAAACACGTGCAACTTCTTCAATTAAGTCTTCTTCGATACGAATATCAAAACGATAGCTAGGTACGTCAGCGCTCCATACACCATCAACAATTTTCACATCTAGACCCAAGCGCGTTAGGATGTCAGTGACTTTTGCATCATCAATATGATGACCAATTACACGGTCTAAACGCTCACGACGTAAACGCACTTCTGTCACTTTTGGTAATTTATCAGTTGCTACTGCTTCAACAACAGGGCCTGCTTCACCGCCAACAATCTCTAGAAGTAATGCTGTAGCACGTTCCATCGCATCTTTTTGTAGCGCAAAATCTACACCACGCTCGTAGCGGTGTGATGCATCCGTGTGTAAGCCGTAGCTACGTGCTTGACCAGCAATCGCTACCGGGTTAAAGAAGGCACTTTCTAATAAAATATCTGACGTTGACTCAGTCACACCTGACTTTTCACCACCAAAAATACCCGCAATAGCAAGTGCTTTATTGTGATCAGCAATAACAAGTGTAGATTCATTTAGTTTCGCAGTATTGCCATCAAGAAGAACGATTTCTTCGCCAGCATTAGCGCTGCGAACTTTAATACCACCTTCAATCGCATTTAAATCAAATGCGTGCATTGGGTGACCAAGCTCTAATAACACGTAGTTTGTAACATCAACTACTGGATCAATTGAACGAATACCACTGCGACGAAGTTTTTCTACCATCCAAAGCGGTGTTTCTGCATCAAGGTTAATACTTTTAATTACACGACCTAGATAACGAGGACAGGCATCATCATTAACAAGTTCAATGGATACTTTATCTTCAATCGTCGCCGCAACAGGGGCAATCTCAAGATTGTTAACATCAATACTGTTCAGTACACCTACCTCACGCGCTAGACCTTTAATACCTAAACAGTCACCACGGTTTGGTGTTAGGTCAACATCAATAATGTTGTCGTCTAGGCTTAAATACTCGCGTAAGTCAGTGCCGATTGGTGCATCACTTGGTAGTTCCATGATGCCATCACCTTCTTCGCTGATACCTAACTCAACGAATGCGCACAGCATACCGTGAGATGGTTGCCCACGAAGCTTGGCTTTTTTGATTTTGAAGTCACCCGGTAATACAGCGCCAACTGTCGCAACAGCTACTTTTAAACCTTGACGACAATTAGGTGCACCACAAACGATATCAAGTAGCTCATCACCACCTACGTTTACTTTAGTTACACGTAATTTATCAGCATCAGGGTGTTGACCACACTCAACCACTTCACCAACTACAACGCCTGTGAACTCAGCCGCTGCAGGCTCAACACCGTCAACTTCAAGACCAGCCATTGATAACTGTTCCGAAAGAGCCTGTGTGTCGATTGCTGGGTTAACCCACTCTCTTAACCACTTTTCACTAAATTTCATTTTATATCTTCACTCTTAACGGAACTGGTTTAGGAATTTTAAATCGTTTTCGAAAAATGCACGTAAGTCGTTTACGCCGTAACGCAACATAGTCAAGCGCTCAACACCCATACCAAATGCGAAGCCTGTGTATTTTTCTGGATCAATACCCACTGATTTAAGAACGTTAGGGTGAACCATGCCACAGCCTAATACCTCTAACCACTTGCCGTTTTTACCCATAACATCAACCTCAGCTGATGGCTCAGTAAACGGGAAATATGAAGGACGGAAACGGATTTCCATATCTTCTTCAAAGAAGTTACGTAAGAAATCGTGCAAAATACCTTTTAACTCAGTGAAGCTTACATCTGTATCAACCATTAAGCCTTCCACTTGGTGGAACATTGGCGTGTGAGTTTGGTCATAATCGTTACGATAAACACGACCTGGAGAAATGATGCGCAATGGTGGCTGCTCAGTTTCCATAGTACGGATTTGTACACCACTGGTTTGTGTACGAAGCACAAGCTTAGGGTTGAAATAGAAAGTATCGTGATCAGCACGCGCAGGATGGTGCTCAGGAATATTTAGCGCATCGAAGTTATGAAAATCATCCTCAACTTCTGGGCCTGATTTAACCGCAAAACCTAACTCACCAAAAAAGCTTTCAATACGTTCAATTGTACGAGTTACTGGGTGTAAGCCACCTGTTGGCATAACACGACCCGGTAAAGTTACGTCGATCGTTTCTGCAGCTAGTTTCTCTTCAAGAGCCTTACTTGCTAGTAACTCACGCTTTTCGTTAATGGCTGTTTGTACTTCTTGTTTTGCTTGGTTAATCACTTGACCCGCTTCTTTACGCTCTTCAGGGGCAATCTTGCCTAGCGTTTTAAGTAAGTTGGTGATTTCACCTTTTTTACCAAGGTAATTAACCCTGATATCTTCTAACTGCGCGATTTCATTCGCACTGGCAACTGCCTCAAGTGCTTGCGCTAAAATATTTTCTAAGTTCATTGAGTACCTGGTCTTTCACAGAAGGATTTTGTAATAGCTAATGATAACTGAAAGCAAGGACTAGATTCTAGCCCTACTAAAGCTTTAACGTTGATTTTATAAAGGGAATTGTTAATTTTCTTTGTGCGGCCATCGAGGCATGGTCAAGTTTGTCTAAAACATCGAGTAAAGCGCGCATATCACGGCTTAATCGCGTTAATAAAAAGCGCGCGCATTCATCGGTCAGTTCAAGGCCACGCATGTGTGCGCGGCGTACAAGTGCCTCTGCTTTATCATCATCACTCATTGAGCGAATTTGTAATGTGGTACCCCATTTTAGTCGAGATACTAAGTCTGGTAAGTTTATATGCAACATATCAGGCAATAGATCGGCTGTTACAACAAGATATTTACCAGGCTCGTTAAAGCGATTAAAAAAGTTAAATAGCCCCTTCTCCCATGCATCATTCCCTGCCACTAAGTGCACGTCATCGATACATAAAACGTCAAGGTTTTCGAGGCCTTCGAGTACCACAGGGCCAAAATCAATCACCTCGCGCATCGACAGTAACATCGTTGATAAACCATGCTCTTGAGCGTGAATACAAGTCGCGTATAAGAGGTGGGATTTACCAGAATCGCCTAGGCCGCATAAGTAGGTATATTGAAACTTATTATTGAGCTTTGTGAACGCATCTTTAAGATGACTGACTTCAAGCGAGTTCTCACCACCAAAGTAAGATGTAAATGTTTCATCATCGGGTAATGTAACCGGTAATGCCATTTGCATAGGTTCTTGCACGTGTTTTAAAGCCCTTGCCACTTATATTCTAACTCATCACCTGTTACCACTTGATAAAAATCACGAGGATCTTGATAAGCTTTAAACGCACTGTCTAACTCGAGAGCTTTTCTGAAATCATTCATACTGCCAGTATGATTTACAGTAAACTGTACAGTATCAGGTTTTCGGATAGTGATTTCAGCTCGAGTTACAACACTTAAACTTTCTAAACGACGTTTTGCAACTTCAATATCTACAAAGTTATCAATACCTTTTAGGTAAAATGTTGCAGTTGCAAGCTGGCCAATCATGGTAGGGTCAATAGCATACTCTTGTGCTAAACCGCCCGCTAAATTATCGACCATATCTGCAACAATTTGTTGCTTATCACCAACTAATCGATTTGTTTCAAATAATTCTGCATTTGTAAAACGCCAATCAAGCACCCAAGTTTCAGAATCTTGCTGCTGATACATTCGAGCTGTGATACTACGCTCTGCACTGTAACGACTTGATGCTTGCTCTACTGGTTCAGAAAAATTTCCCCATACTTCGGGTATGCCAACTATAGAACGATCTTGCAAATCAAGTAATGGCACAACCACAGGCAAACCACGTCTGTCGGCCTTATCATAGATTAATTGCTCAAGTTGTGGGTAACTTTCTTGCGTAACGAGCTCACGTCGCCAATTATCTTCTATAGCTAACCAGATAGCTACTAGCGGGCGTCGTGTTCCCCATAAAGGCAGATTTAAATCCTTTATTAATGCATTAATTTTATTAGCTTCAAACTTAACAACCAAGTTCAAAGTACCATCTGGCTTTTCATCATATTCAAACTTAAGCATATAGTCTGAAATATCGCGGGTACGCTCTTTGGCAACAGGGTTTTGATCTGCTGATGTATCACCCGTCACTTTAACCAATACATTAAGAAGTGCTTCACGACTAGCAGCTAATCGAGCATCTCGCGATTTATCAGCAACTTTCAGAGTATCTTGGTATAGATTAGTCACCTCAACTGCAAAAGTTGGAACACTAGAAAAAAATAATAATAAACAAATAAGTAATCTAGACACAGGCCATTAATTCTTGCTTTTAAACTGGTTTGATCCTAAATCAAAGCCATAAACAAAGCAAAGTTAATTTAATGAGCGGGAGATGAGTGAGTGATGAGTTAGTTAGCGAGTAGCGAGAGTAACGTTTGAAGCCAGCCCAACCTACCTGAAGAATGGATAAGTCACATTGTGTGGATAGCTTAAACGCAAAAAAAGCCCGACTCTTTCGAATCGGGCTTTCTCTAATTTGGAGCCTGGCGATGTCCTACTTTCACATGGCAAATGCCACACTATCATCGGCGCTGTTTCGTTTCACTACTGAGTTCGGCATGGGGT